>CALNBE010000185.1 GCA_937874455.1 uncultured Opitutia bacterium
AACACGGGCTCGCCGAGTCCGGGACGGATGCCGCGCACTCGGCAGCGAATGACACCGCCAACGGAGTCGCCCTTTTGCCGGGCTTCCTTGATGCGGGCGATCATTTGGTCAGCCGTCGATGGGTCGGGGCAGCGGACCGCACTGGCATCAATGGTTTGCAGCGAAGGGAATTTGTCCTGGGCTGGCGCGGTGATTTCTTGGATGCTTTCGACGAAGGCGCGAATTTCCACATTTTGCAGGAGTCGGAGGATCTTTGCGGCTACGGCGCCAGCGGCGACTCGGCCAATGGTTTCGCGAGCGGAGGAGCGTCCCCCGCCCTCGGGATTGCGAAAACCGTATTTGGTTTGGTAGCAAAAGTCGGCGTGGGAGGGGCGAAATTTTTCACGCATCTCGTCGTAGGCCTGAGGGCGATGGTCGGTGTTGCGGATCAGCAGGGCGATGGGTGTGCCGAGTGTCAGCCCCTGGTAAACGCCGGAAAGGATTTCCACGGTGTCGGCCTCCTTGCGCGGGGTGGTGATGTCGCTTTGCCCGGGGCGCCGCCGGTCGAGTGCGGCTTGGATTTCCTCCACTGCGAGTGGCAGGCGCGGCGGACATCCGTCAATGACGGCACCGATGGCCGGACCGTGACTTTCTCCAAAAGTGGTGACGCGAAAAAGTTTTCCGAAGCTGTTGCCCATGTTGATATGCGGGAAGACAGTGAAAGGATGCGGCGCGGAGGCGACTTTTTTCGCCCGCAAGATTTTCCAAAAAAAACGCCACCGGACGGGTGGCGTTTTTGGGGAGCGATCTTTGAAAAATTAGAGGTTTTGAGAGATCGCTTCGACAATGACCTGACTTTCCTTGAGGTTGCCCCAGGTGCCGTAGCTGATGTCGGCCTGAGTGCACTCTTCCTTGGTTTTGGTGTTGACGGCGGTGTAAATGGTAACGGTGACCTTCACATCGCCAATCCCCCGAGCGTAAACGATGATGCGCTTGGTCTTGTCATTTTCGCGAGGCAAGGTTTCGCCAGTCCGCTTGTACATGAGGGTGGTGTCATCCCATTTGATCTGATCCAGCGCCTTTTTGGTAGCGACAAAGACCTGCTCAATGGTGCTTTGCGGGTAGCGTACGGTGAGGGTGCCGGAGAGGTCTGCCCAACGGCCGTTGGTGTCTTGCGGATTACGGACACCCACGACAGTGGTGCATCCCGCGAAAGGAAGGGCGACGAGCGCGCCGAGCGTGAGGATGGAGAGAAATTTTTTCATGTGTTGTTTGTCTAAAAGAAGAAAGGTGAATGAGGTTTGAGCCATCAAGCAAAGGAACGCGGGGAAATTTGGCAAACGGAATTTAAGGAGTCTCCGCAAAAGGCTGCGAGAAGGGGGTGTGTGGAATAAAGGGCAACGACAAGGCTGGATGCGGTGCAATGGGGCGGAGGGCTGGGAAGGGGGGATCTGAGGCCCGCCCAACTGAAAAGTTTTCGGAAATGGGAGGATGCCCTCCTGAAAGCAAAAAATCCGAAAATAATTGGCAGGATTGGACAGAGATGAGCGGGCCGGGGATGGGGCGACAACTGTGCGTTGTGAATAACTTGTTTATAGAAACTGTGAATAATTGTTTATAGAGTTTTTATGAAGCTGTTTAGGGTGTGAATATCTGCAAGGCCCGCTAATTTCAGCTGTTTAGAGATGGGAGGTTTTTTATTAAAAGTGGGGCGAATTGCTTGACTTGTGGGGCCTAGTGGGTGATTGTGGGTGATAACTTTAGGGAGCCATGTCACTTTTTGGAAAGACCAAGCTTTTTACGGGGAGGCACTCTGGAAAGCTTGATGATAAAAATCGCCTCACGATTCCTGCCGCTTGGCGTTTCGAGGCGGAGGGTGACGCTGCTTACTTGGCGACCTATTATCCCGCATCGGGGACGATCTTGGTTTTTCCGCCGGAGATGGTGCAGCAAATTGCCGAAGCGTCCTCGAAGGTGTCATTGAGCGATCCCGACAAGCACGAGGCGATGAGTACGCTGGGGGAAAACAGCGTTACGGTTTCTTGTGACAAGTCGGGACGGATCATCCTTAGCGAGCCGATGCTGCGGCAGGCGGGAATTGTGAAGGACGTTGTTTTCAAGGGAGCCTTCAAGACTTTTCAAATCAGCGCGCCGGAGCCGCCGCCGGCGGACACGACTTCGCCCGCCGCGCAGCGCATGCTGCATGCGCTGCGAGAGCTGGGGCTCTGACCGTTGGGGGTTGAGGTATATCCAGATTTTAACAACACAAACGGGCTTACTCACAAAACTCACAGATTGTTCACAGAGCGATGACGGGACACACGCCAGTCTTGATGGAGCCAGTGCTCCGGTTGCTGCAACCGGAGCCGGGGCGAAGCTATCTTGACTGCACCTTTGGTGGTGGCGGACATACCGGCGCATTGCTGGCCGGGGCGGAGGGTGTACGGGTGACGGGGCTGGACCGGGACCCCGCAGCCTGCGAACGGGCCCGGGTTGTTTCGGAAAAATTTGGGTCGCGTTTTCATTTTGTGGATACACCTTTTTCGGGACTGGACCAGGTCCCGGGGGCGCCATTTGACGGGGTGCTGATGGACATCGGGGTTTCCTCCTTTCAGTTGGACGAGAGCGCCCGCGGATTTTCCTTCCGGCAGGACGCACCGGTGGATATGCGCATGGATCCGCGCGGCGGACGGAGCGGGGAGGCCTTTTTGGAAACCGCTTCGAGGGAGGAATTGGTGGAGGCGATTCGCGACTTTGGGGAGGAGTTGCGCTGGCGGCGGGTGGTGGAAGCAATTTTAGCTGCCCGTGGGACTGGGAAGCTTGGGTCGACGTCGTTGCTGGCGGAATTGATTGGCGAGGCGGCGCGGGATCGGCGTCCGGGACCGCCCGCCCGAATTCATCCGGCCACCCGCTCCTTTCAGGGAATTCGTATCGCGGTGAACGACGAGTTGGGCGAATTGGCCAGGGCTTTGCCCAAGGCGTTTTCAGTGCTGAAGTCCGGAGGCGTGCTGGTGGTGATAAGTTTTCATTCTTTGGAGGACCGAATTGTGAAACGGTTTTTCAACGAAGTGTGTGGTCGTCCGGTGGATGCGCGGGACAGTAGAACTCAGGATACGCGGGTGGTTCATGCGGAACTTTTGACGAAAAAACCAATGACAGCGACCGAGGCGGAGCTGTTGGAAAATCCCCGGGCGCGCTCGGCGAAGCTGCGGGCGGTCCGCAAAAAGGAGGTTCCGGCATGAGCTGCGAAAACGAAAACGGTGAGCCGGAAACATCCAGCATGGTGCTGCTGTTGCTGGGGCTAAGCCTGGTTGTCTGTGTTGGTATGTATCTGGTTGGGCCGTCTGTGATGGATGCAATTCAGCCGGATGGTGAGGCTGCGCCAATGGAGGGGCGGGCCGAGAATATGCCGTTGGGATCTCCGGTGCTGCCAGTGTCCAAGCCCACTTAACCTTAATTTCCAGTCAACCATGAACAAACTTTCCTTTGCCAATCAACCAGTGCTGCTTCTTTTGGCGCTTCTCATGATAACGGGGTGCGTGGGTGCCGGGATCGGGCTGGTGTGGACGAACCAACTCAGCGCCCAAGTTGGCGCGGATATTCAAAGATTGGAGGGTGCGCTCAAGGAATTGAATGACCGGGACGCGAGCTTGAGCTACCGGGTGCGGGAGGTGACGGAGCAAATCTCGCTGCAAAAGTTGGCGGATCGGCATCTGGCGGGGAAAATGCACCGGCTGGATCCGGAGGGCGGGCAGGTGTTGGTGATTCCTCGCGCGGGGCTGCTGTCGGGTGGACCGCAAATTTCGTCAGTTGGCCGCGAGGAGGAGCGCTTTAATGTGATGGATCTGGCGTTTATGGCCTCGGGGGGAGAGCAGAATAGCGTGCGGCAATGAGGACTCTGCATGTCAGCAGCGCGCGATTTGTCCTGTTAATCATAGGGGTGGTTATCTGTTTTGCGGGTGTGCTGGGTAAGTTGTGGTGGCTCCATGTAAAGGATGCGCCGAAACTGAGGGACGAGGCGACGCAGCAGCGCCGAGTTTTCAACGAGTATCCAGCCAGTCGCGGACAGATATTGGATGCTCGCGGTGCGTTGCTTGCCACCACGCGGGAGGTGTGGGATGTCGGTGTGGATGCGCACGAGTTGTCCGAGGCGGATTGCCTGAGGGCAGATGAGATCGCAAAAGTTTTGCACTTGGACTTGGGGGTTGTGACTCGATCGTTTGAGAAGCGCTACCTTCCTCCGCTTGAAGAGGGTGCCCCTCCGCGCCGGATCAAGTGGGTCAAGCTAGCCGACAGTCAAGATGCGGTGGTGGCGCAGCAGATACGCGATTTGAAGATCCGTGGGGTCTATCCCCTCCGCCGATATGTCCGCTATTATCCCAAAGGGCAGTTGGCGGCGCATCTAGTCGGTTTTGTAAATAGGGAAGGTGTGGCAACATCGGGGGTAGAACGGGCGATGGATTGGTTTCTCCAAGGGCAGCGGGGATCTCTGGAGTCACAGCGGGACGGGAGACAGCGGGAGTTGGCGCATTTGCGTTCGCGAAAAATTGAACCGCGCAACGGAGATAACGTCGAGTTGACTATTGATTCTGTGCTGCAAGAGATTTGCGAGCAAGTGATGGAGGAGGAGATTGCGCGAAAATACAATCCGGAGTCGGCGGCCATCATTATTAGCGAACCGGCCACCGGTAAAATTTTAGCATTGGCCAACTGGCCCACGTTTAACCTTAACGAATACAACGATCCCCGGAAGGCGCCGATGGAGGCGCAGCGAAACCGCGCGGTGACGGATGTGTATGAGCCGGGATCGGTTTTCAAAATCATTCCGATCAGCATGGGGTTGAATGAGCGGCTGGTGACGCCCAACTCGGTTTTTGACTGTGGAGCAACCAAAGTTCCCTATCGGGGGCGTCTACTGGGTTTGCCGAAAGACGACCATCCCATTGGCGAGGCTGACGTGCGCAAGATCGTGGCGAAGTCCTCGAACCGGGGATCGGCGTTGATTGCCATGAAGGTGACGGAGGCGCGGGGCGAGCAGACTTTCTATGATTATGCCTACCGTTTTGGTTTTGGCCGGCCCACCGGATTGATCACAGGGCAGGAAAGCCGGGGCACCTTGCACCGTCCGGAGCAGTGGGATGGTTTGACAATCACGCGGATGCCGATGGGGCACGCCGTGGATTGCACCCCTTTGCAAATGCATTTTGCGATGGCCACCATTGCCAATGGCGGACGGCTCATGGAGCCGATGCTGGTAAACCGGGTGATTGGGGCTGATGGAAACACGCTGCTCCAGTACGAGCCAAAGGTGCGCGAACAGGCCGTGCGGCCGGAGACGGCAGCGCAGTTGGTCGAAATGTTGCGAGGAGTCTGTATGCCGGGTGGCACCGCGGCTGGGGCGAACATTCCCGGCTTCGAAGTCGCGGGAAAAACCGGGACTTCGCAAAAGATTATCGACGGGCGCTACTCCTCGCGCTTTCACGTGCCCTCTTTCTCCGGGTTTTTCCCCGCATCTAACCCGCAGTATGTGATCTCGGTGATCGTCAACAAGCCGGAGATGCCGAACGGGAGAATTGGTTATGGGGGCACGGTGTGCGTCCCGGTGTTCCGCCAGCTGGCGGAGAAAATCATTCACCAGTTCGGTTTGCGTCCCCTTCCGGGACAGGCCGGGCAAGCAATTTGATCTTGTCATGATGGGCAATGCCGAAATCAAACCGTCCCTGCTGGGGGATGTCTTTCGCGGAGTTCCGGTTGAGGAATGGGCCGGAGATGGCCGGGTGGCCGTCTCCGGATTGATCACGGACAGCCGCCGCGTGGTCCCGGGGAGCGTGTTTTTTGCTATCGACGGACTGAAGACGCGGGGGGAATTGTTTATCGAGGAGGCCATCGCACGGGGTGCGGCGGCGATCGTGACTGCGGGAGAGCCAGGTCGCCGTTTGCAGGTCCCCTGTCTCCGCGTCCAAAATGTGCGCAGGGCGCTGGCCGGAGCAGCGCGGAATTTTTTCGGGCATCCTGAGGAAAAGCTGACGGTGCTGGGAGTTACGGGGACGAATGGGAAAACCACAGTTTCCACCCTTTTGCATTATTTGATGGAGCGAAGCGGCCGACGCTGGGGATTGATTGGCACGGTCCGCTACGAGCTTGGGGGCAGAAGTCTGCCCTCGCACCGCACCACCCCGGAGGCGCCGGATGTTTTGGGGATGATGGGGCAGATGGTGGCGACGGGCTGCGAAGGGCTGGCGATGGAGGTAAGCTCGCACGCGATTGACCAAGACCGGGTGGACGGTCTGGGCTTTGCCGCGCTGGCTTTCACCAATCTGAGCCGCGACCACATGGATTACCACGGCGACATGGATTCGTATTTTGCGGTTAAAGCCGGCGCATTTCTCGGAGGGACCGGGCCGCTGCCCCGCGCCGCTGTGGTCAACATTGATGATCCGGCGGGAAGAAAGCTGGCAGGATTGCTGCCGCCAGGGGTGCGTCTAATCAGCTTTGGGGCTTCTGCGGAGGCGGTTATCCGGATTGTAGATACAAAATTGCTGCCGGGGGAAAGCCGGGTGGATTTGGTCTGGCCGGCGGGGCGGGGCGTGCTGCGGACCAGTCTTCCGGGAAATTATAATGTGAGCAACGTACTGTGCGCGCTCGGCCTGGCCTATGCGGCAGGGCGGGACCTCGGCCCGTTGCTGCCGACGCTGGCGGATTTTCCCGGGGTGCCGGGACGAATGGAGCGGGTGGCTCCGGAGTTGCCCTATCAGGTTTATGTTGATTACGCCCACACAGATGATGCGCTGCGCAATGCGCTGACGATGCTGCGGGAGATCACTCCCGGTCGGCTGATGGTCGTTTTTGGGTGTGGCGGAAACCGAGATCGCGGCAAGCGGGCGAAGATGACGGCGGTGGTGCAGGAGTTGGCGGACTTTTCTTGGGCGACGGCGGACAATCCGCGGAAGGAGCCATTGGAGGAAATTTTTTCCGACATGCGCCGGGGGGTGCAGGCGGAGGAAAAAATCAATTTTGTCCCCGACCGGCGGCGAGCAATCAGCTTGGCGTTGGACGCGGCCGATCTGGGAGATTGCCTGTTGATTGCGGGGAAGGGACACGAGACGTATCAGGAGTTTTCCGATGTGATCGTGCCGTTTGACGACCGCCATGTGACGCGGGAGCTGCTGGCGCTGAAACAATGCCGACCGGAGCCATGAGCGAATTTTCTCCAGAGCAGTTACGGAATTGGACGCGCGGTCGTTGGGCTGGGGCGGGTTGTCCGCTGGTGGTGCGCCGTTTTGTGCATGATACCCGGCAACTGGTGCCGGGGGACTGTTTTGTCGCGCTGACTACGGGGCGGCGGGACGGCCATGCGTTCCTGTCCGCAGCGGTGGAAAAGGGTGCGGGGGCAGCCTTGGTGCGGGAGGAAAATCCGTTGCTGGAGTTGCCTCAGCTGGTGGTGAAGAATCCCCTGGAGGCCCTGCAGGAAATTGCCCGGCACGCTCGGAGGAATTTCACGGGCAGGGTGATTGGTGTGACCGGCAGTGTGGGCAAGACCTCGACAAAAGATATGCTCCACCGAATTCTCGGGGAAGACGCTTTTGCCACGGAGGGGAACCTGAACAATTTTTTGGGTGTGCCGCTGATGCTGACCCGGCTGGAGGCAGGGCGACACTCGGCTGCAGTGATCGAAGCTGGAATGAGCGAGCCGGGCGAGCTAGCGCGGGCAGGGTGGATGATCGAGCCGGACGTGGCGGTCATCACCAATGTGCAGCCCGCGCACCTGTCCGGGCTGGGTTCGCTGGAGGCGATCGCGGAGGAAAAAAGCGCGCTGGCCCGGCGGGTGCGGGCAGACGGCTGGGTGGTGCTTCCGGAAAAATGCCTGGCGTATGGGGCTTTTAGAACGCTGACAGGACGGTTGCTGGCGGTTTCCTTTGCGACGTCGGATGCTTTGTCTGGAGGTCCGGTGCGGGAGCGTGTGACGGCGGAAATTGTGGAGGTGGAAGCTGGCTGGCGGATTGACTTGCGGGGATATCCCTTGGTGGAGGGAAGCTTTGCGTTTCCCTTTTCGACTCGAGGGATGGCGGAGAACGCAGCGCTGGCGGCGGTGACGGCGTTGGCCCTGGGTGTGAGTGCATTCCGGATACGGGAGGTTTTTCAGGCATGGCGTCCCTCGGCGAGCCGAGGGGAGATCCGGCTGCTGGACGGGAGACTCTTTTATATCGACTGCTACAACGCCAGCCCCGCCTCGCTGGCGGATGCGGCTTGGGCCTTTGACCGGAGGACTGCGGGTATGGGCGGACGGTTGTTTGTTTTGGCGGGCATGAACGAGCTGGGTGCGAAATCGGCGCGGCTGCACTGGGAAGTCGGCGCGCAACTTCCCCTGAGGACCGGTGACCGGCTGGTGTTGTTTGGCGGCGATTCGGCGGCGCTTGGTGAGGGTGCGGTGTCCGCAGGCTTTTCCGCCGCCGCGGTGGCGAGGGCGGAATCGGTTGAAGCGGTGCGGGAGCTGATTCAGGAATTTGCCGGGCCGGTTTTTCTCAAGGGAAGTCGGGCGTATGCGTTGGAACGGGCGTTGCCGGAAGGCGGAGTTAAAACGATGGAAGGACATTGATCGAACATGTTGTATTTTCTCAAAGAATGGCAGGATGCGTGGGGGCCTTTCCGCCTCTTCGAATACCAAAGTGTGCGGGCGATGATGGCGGGTTTTACCGCGCTGTTGGTCGGCTTTGTCATCGCGCCACGGATACTTTGCTGGCTGCGAAATGTGCGGCAGCCGGAGCGTTCGGAGAAGTTGATGGGCAATTTGGCAAAGAAGGGAAACCAGGTGCCCACGATGGGCGGGCTGCTAGTGCTGATCCCGACCACGGTGTCGGTGCTGTTGTGGGCGCGTCCGAACGTGTATGTGTTTGCGGCGCTGCTGGTGTATCTGGGGATGAGCCTGGTGGGATGGGTGGATGATTGCCGCAAAGTCGCGTTGAAGAGCCATGATGGGCTCTCGGGGCGGGCGAAGATGGGCGGACTGCTGGTGTTTTCCCTGCTCGGTATCGGGCTGTTGCTGGCGTGGCCGGAGAGCCGGGAGAAAATGGTGGAGTTGTGGCTGCCTTTCGTCAAAGAGCCCGTGCTGCCGATGGCAGGCTGGCCCTTGTGGGCGGGCATCGCCTTTGCGGTGGTTTTCTTTTGCGTGGTGACCGCGGGCAGCAGTAACGCGGTCAATTTGACGGACGGGTTGGACGGGCTGGCAATCGGGTGCGTGATCTCGACGACATTGATCTTCGGAGTGGTGGCCTATCTTGCCGGGCACAGCGAATTTTCCAGTTACTTGCACATCAGCAATGTTCCGGGCGCGGGGGAATTGGCGGTCTGGTGCGCGGCGCTGGTGGGTGGCAGCATGGTTTTTCTGTGGTATAACGCGGCGCCGGCGGAGGTGTACATGGGAGATGTTGGCGCGCTGGGGATGGGGGGGGTGATTGGGGCGATTGCCTTCATGGTCAATCAGCCGTTTTTGCTGGTGTTGGTGGGCGGAGTTTTCGTGGTGGAGGCGCTTTCGGTGGTCATTCAGGTGGCTTATTTCAGGCGCACCGGAGGGAAACGGGTGTTTCTGATGACACCGATCCATCATCATTTCCAAAAGAAAGGTTGGCCTGTTACAAAAATAGTCATTCGCTTTTGGCTGCTTTCGCTTTTGTTTGGCATCGCCGGACTGATTACCTTAAAACTACGGTAAAATCCCCTCATCCATGGACATTCCTGAGATCATTGCCTCAAAAATACGGCGCCCGGTGGCGGTGCTGGGCTGGGGCGTGAGCGGCAAGGCGGTGGCTGCGCTGTTGCAGGAATTGGGCGCGACCGCGGTGATTTATGATGAGCGGGGCGGGGAGGGTGTGGTTTTGCAGTGGGATGTCGCGACGGCGAAGCAGCATGATCTGGTGGTGTACAGTCCGGGTTTTGCGCAGAACCACCCCTGGCTGTTGGTGGCGCGAAGGGTGGGGCTGTTGTGCGTGGGCGAGCTGGATTTTGCGGCTTTGTTGTGGAAGAAGCCGCTGGTGGCGGTGACCGGAACCAACGGGAAAACCACTTTGACGGAGTTCATTACCTTCGCCCACAAGCGGCGGGGCCGGGAGGCGGTTTCCGTCGGCAACATCGGTTATCCGCTGGCCCGGCTGTTCGAGCTGGAGGGCGCGCGACACCCCCTGCCAATTTGCGAAGTCAGCTCCTTTCAGGCCGAGGACATGCGTTATTTCACGCCCGGGGTGGTGTTGTGGACGAATTTTGCGGAGGATCACCTGGACCGGCACGGCGACATGGAGACGTATTTTCGGGCCAAATACAAACTGGTGGAGCTGGTGGAGCGGCAGGCGTCGCGCCGGTTGATTGTCGGCGAGTCGGTGGTGGCGGCGGCCGGGCGATTGGGAATAGAGATGCCCGCTTTTACGGAGGTGGCGACACGCGCGGAGGTGGAAGGAAAAATCCCCGAGGGCAGCGTTTTCAGCAGTTTCCCGCAGCAGGAAAACTATGCGGTGGCCCGGCGCTACTGGGAGCAGGAGGGGCTGCCGATGCGGGCACTTGAAGAGGCGGCGCGGATGTTTTCTCCCGCGCGGCATCGGTTGCAGCGGGTGACGGAAATGGGCGGGGTGACATATTGGAACGATTCAAAGGGGACAAATTTTCATGCCGCGCTGGCGGCCCTCTCGGCGGTACGCGGTCCGGTGCACTGGATTGGCGGAGGAAAATGGAAGGGCGGGGACCTGCGCGCTTTTGGACTGGAGCTGGCGCGACGGATCCGCCGCGCCTACTTGATTGGCGAGACGGGGCCGGAGCTGCACGAGGTTTTTTTGGAGCAGGGGGTTCCCAGCGCGGTTTTCAAAAAACTGCAGGATGCGGTGGTGGCGGCGCAGCAAAACGCGGATTCCGGTGAAACGGTGCTGTTCAGTCCCGGTTTCTCCAGTTTTGACATGTTTAAAAACTACGCTGATCGCGGCCTGCTCTTTGAACAATCCGTGTTGGCGCTGAAAAACGCTGCCGCTGCGAAATGAATTTGTGTCCAGGGCCAGATGCAATAAATCCATAAACAAGAAACAACTTCACAAACTTCACCATTCACCACCATGAGATCCACTATCACCATTACCGCGGTTGTGCTTGTGCACGCCGCCGTACTCACCTTCATCGGATGCCGGACTACCACCGGGTTTCCCGAGCAGAGCGCCACGGGAACCACGGCTTATGGCGTCGGCTACAATCCCCCATCCTCCACTGCTTCGGTGACGACCACTGCTCCGGCGACCTATACGCCGCCGCCCACGGTCACCGCTCCTCCGCCGGCGACGCAGGATTTTTCGCGGAGTGATCCGACGAGTGAAACGCGTTTGCTGATTGATTCGAACAGCCAGCAATCCGGTGCTGCGGCGACGGCAGAGGGCAATCGGTACAAGGTGAAAAAGAATGAAAGTTTGTGGCTGATTGCGCGCCGCGAAGGCGTCTCGGTCAAAGCCCTGCAGGAAGCGAATAACATGCGCGACAACGAGGTGCTGAAGGAAGGTCGCGAGCTGATCATTCCCGCGAAGCAAGGTGGTAGCGCTGTGTCAGCGAGCAGCGCAGAAGCGGTCACTGCTGGCGGCGACGTCTATGTGGTGCAAAAGGGTGATGTGCTGGGCACAATCGCCCGCAAGCATGGCACTACGGTGGCCAAGCTGAAGGCGGCGAACAGTCTGAAGAGTGACATGGTGCGTGTCGGGCAGAAACTCCGGATTCCCTCGGACGCGGTTTCTCCGGCGCCGGCCGCAGGCAATGCGCCGGTTGCCCCAAGTCACCGAACTCCTGCCGCCACCTCTGGCGCAACAACAACGCCTCCTCCTGCAGTGGCTCCCAGCACGGGCTTGGACATTGGAGACGGATTTGGGGATTTCCGCGTGACTAGTCCGACGGCCACGCCTCCGGTGGCTCCCACCACCACCACCACGGCGGTGCCGCCGCCGTCCGCGCCGATCACGACTACCACCACACCGGTGGACACGCCGATTACACTCACCCGCTAACCGGGAGTTTGTTTGAGCCTCGATGAGCGAACGGCATTTGCAGCCAGTGCGGGCTTCCCGCTTTTGGGTGCCAGCATCGTTTCTGATGCTGTTTGCCTTTGCGCTGACGGGCTTCGGCATATTGATTCTTTCCAGCGCGGGTGCCAAGGCTCCCTCGGCCAGCAGTGGGCCGTTGCACATCATGTATGCGCAACTGAAATACCTGCCGATTGCTCTGGTGGCGGGGTTGGTGGCCTTTCGAGTTGATTTGGAACGGCTGCGCCGATGGGTGTGGTGGATATTTGGCGCGGTTTGTGTTCTGTTGGCGTTGGTCCGGGTTCCGGGCATCGGGAAATCGGTGAAGGGTTCTTGGCGCTGGATTGACTTGGGATTTTTTAATTTGCAGGTCTCGGACTTGGCCAAGGTCGCGTTGGTACTGGCGCTTTCGCATTATCTGGCGAACCAGCAGCGGGTGTTGCGCCGAGTGTATTTCCAGTGGATCGACTGGTCGCCCAAGTTCCCTTGGCTGTTGAGGGGGAAGAAAACTTTTCCCTGGGTGGAGCCGACGACCATGGCCGGCTGGGATTTTGTGCAGGGTTTCTTGTTTCCCGCCCTGATTATCGGGACGGTTTGCGGATTGATTGCAATCGAGCCGGACTTGGGAACCATGGCGCTGTGCGCGGCGGTCAGCGGCGTGCTGCTGTTTGTTTCTGGGGTGCGGTTGTCCTATCTGATCCCGGCGGGGCTGGCTGCGGTGGGGGTTTTCTCCTGGGTGGTTTACAATTGGCCAAACCGCTTGAACCGCGTGCTGTCATTTCTTGATCCGGAGGGGACGAAGAGCAAGGAGGGGTATCAACTTTGGCAGGGAATGGTGGCTTTTGCCTGCGGTGGAACCACGGGAGAGGGCTTGGGGCAGGGATTGCAGCAGCGCTATTTTTTGCCGGAGGCGCACACGGACTTCATTTTTTCGATTGTGGGAGAGGAGTTGGGCTTTGTGGCGACGGCGGGTGTGGTGGCGTGTTTTTTCGGAATGTTTCTGGTAGTCTTGTTCAACCTGCCAAAGGCGCACAATCTCTACCAGTTTAACGTCTGTCTCGGTGCCACACTTTTCATTGTGCTGCAGGCATTGATTAACATGGGAGTGGTGACGGGGCTGTTGCCGACCAAGGGGATGTCGCTGCCCTTTATCAGCTATGGAGGAACGAATCTGGTGATGATGTTTGTGATGCTTGGATTGATTTTAAACTGCCTGAGCATATGGGCTCGTCCGCCGGAATTAAGGACCGAGGGAGCATGAGCCGCTTTGTCATCGCATGCGGGGGAACGGGTGGGCATCTGGCTCCGGGAATTTGCCTGGCGGAGGAATTGCGGGCGCGGGGGCAGGAGTGTCTGCTGATTGTCAGCCGGAAGGACATTGACTCCCGGCTGCTGGAAAAATATCCGCACCTTGAATTTCGCCGGGCTCCGGGGACTGGGTTGTCTTGGCGCCCTGTTCCCTTACTTCGCTTTTGCTGGAGTCAGGCGCAGGCCGTGCTTTTTGCACTGGGGCTGACACGGCGATGGCGGCCGGATGCGTATGTGAGCTTCGGAGGATTTCTTTCGCTGGGGCTGGCGGTGGTCTGCCGGGTGCGGGGAATCCCGGTGGTGTTGCACGAAGCAAACCGGATTCCTGGCAAGGCGGTGCGGACACTGGGGAAATTTGCGGACCGGGTGTGGCTACCGGACGGCGTGCGGATTGCCCGCCTGCCCGCGGCGGTGCAGCGGGACGCGGGATTTCCGGTGCGCAGGGAAATCAGAAAAATTCCGCAGGCGGAGGCTCGCCGGCAGCTTGGCTTGGCGGAGGAGGGGAAATTGCTGCTGGTGCTGGGAGGAAGCCAGGGCGCGGCGGCGTTGAACCGATGGGCGGAGGAAAATGCGGCGGCGATTGTCGAGGCTGGCGCCCAAATTTTGTGCGTGGCCGGGCCGGGGCAGCGCCAGCCGGAGACGCGCCGGATCGAGGCGGGTGGGGTAGCCCGGGACGTGCGGTTTGTTCCTTTTTGCGACCGAATGGCGGCAGCGCTCTCAGCGGCGGACCTGGTGGTGTCGAGAGCCGGTGCGGGCAGCATCGCGGAGATGGTTGCCTGCGGTGTGCCGCCGGTGCTGGTGCCCCTGCCCACATCGGCGGACGGGCATCAGGACGAGAATGCCCGTTTTGTCGCGGAGCACGGCGGTGGGCTGGTGGTGGCGCAGGGGAATTGGGAACTGCTGACTACCACCGTGACGGAGTTGCTGCGGGATGATGCCCGCCGGGAAAAACTGCGGGCAGGCACGCTGGCGTTGCGGTGTTTCAACGACTGGTCGGCGATGGTGGATGATTTGCTAAAACTCGGCGGAGCGCGGGAGGCGCGGAGGAAATGAGCGGACAAAGCGCTTGGATGTTGGGTGTGTGCGGCATGGGCATGGGGCCGCTGGCGATTTATTTGAGGGAGTGCGGCTGGGACGTTGCGGGCTGGGACGACGCGTTGCAGCCGCCGATGAGCCATTTTCTGGAGGTCGCGCAGGTGCGGCTTTCCCGGAATTTTGATGAAAAAAATCCGCCCGCGCTGGTCGGGTATTCGAGCGCGGTAAAGCCGGAAAACCCGCTTTACGCCCTGGCGCAGCGGCATGGTGTGCGGCTGGTGCGTCGGGGGGAATTGCTGGCTGAATGCGTGCGGGACCGCCAGTTGATCGCGGTGTGCGGTAGCCACGGCAAGACCACCACTAGCGGCATGCTGATCCAAGCGTTGCTGGCGGCGGAGGTGGATGCGGGGTATGTGCTGGGCGGACTGTATCGCGACGCCAGTCTGCCGCCCGCCCGTGCGGGAAAATCCCCCTGGGTGGTGGCGGAGGTGGACGAGAGCGACGGCACCATCAATCATTTTTCCCCGGAGATTACGGTGGTGGTGAACCTGGACTGGGATCATCCGGATTATTACCGGACGGAGGCGGAGCTGGAGGCGGTGTTTGTCCGGTTGTTTCAACGGACGCGCCGGGCGATTTTTATTCCTGTGGGAAACGCTCGGCTGGCGCGGTTGACGGCGGACGTTTCTGTGCCGGTATTCGCGGTTGGCGACGGCGGGAATTTTGCGGCGAGAGTGGTGTCGGGTGGCGCGAGCGAAACCACGCTGGAGCTGGGGCACGGTTTTTTGCCGGGGGAAATTTCCCTTCCGGTGACCGGGCGGTTTAACACCAGCAACGCGATTTTGGCGCTGGCGGTGACCATGCATGTCGCGGGCCGGTTGGGAGTGGCACCACTTGGGCGGTTCAGTGGCATTCGGCGGCGGCAGGATGAGTTGTTTTCCTCCGGCGGACTGCGGGTGATGGCGGATTATGCGCATCATCCTACGGAGATTCAGGCGTTGCTGGGGTATTTGCGGGAGCAGACGTTGGGCCGGCTGGTGGCGGTGTTCCAACCGCACCGGCACACCCGGACTCGGCAGTATCGGCGGGAGTTTGTCGCCGCGTTGCAACAGGCGGATCGGGTCTTTCTGCTGCCGGTTTATTCGGCGGGCGAGGGATTTGTCGCGGGCGGCGGCTCGGAGGATCTGCTGGCGGCGGCGAAGGAGGACGGGGAAACGTTTTCTTTGCACGGGAACGGGGAGGAGCTGCTAACGCAGCTACGGAAGGAGGTGGCGAAGTGGCCGGAAGCGACCGTGGTGTTCGTCGGTGCGGGCAACGTCGACAAGGTGGCGGCGGCGTTTACGAGGGATTTGTGGCTGACGGCGGCGCGTGCCGGGGGTGCCGCGCGGCGGTTTGACGAACGGGTGCGTCCGCTGCTGGGCGCGGAGACTTTGCTGGCGGAGGAATTTCCTTTGGGGGAGCGGACGACTATTGGCGTTGGCGGTGCGGTGGACTGGTATGCGGAACCCGGTTCGCTGGAAGATTTGCGGTTGTTGCTGCGGGCGGCGGCGCTGACGGATCAACCGGTTTTTGTGATGGGGCGCGGCTCGAATCTGCTGGTTCCGGACGAAGGTTTTCGCGGGCTGGTGCTGAGGTTGAGCCGGCCCTGCTGGCGGCAGTTGGCGGTGGACGCGGAGGGAAAGCGGCTGGTGGTGGGCGGCGGCGCGCGCTTGAAGGATCTGGCGCTCCAAGCGGCGCGGGCGGGCGTGGATGGATTCGCCTTTGTCGAGGGCATCCCCGGCTCGCTGGGTGGGGCGTTGCGGATGAACGCCGGGGCGCATGGCGCGGGAATATTTGACCGGGTGGAGTCGGTGAAATGGCTCGCGCCGGACGGCGTGCTGCACGAGCGGGAGCGGGCGTTTTTCTCCGCGACCTACCGGGACTGTCCGGAGCTGCACGGCGCGGTGGTGGTGGAGGCTGTGTTGCGCGGGACAGGGTGGCTGACGCCGGGGGAAATTCAGGCGCGAATGGAGGCGTACGCGGCGCAGCGGAGGGAAAGCCAGCCGCGGGAGCCGAGCGCGGGGTGCTCATTCAAAAATCCTGCGGGGCATCCGGCGGGAAGATTGGTGGATGAACTGGGTCTCAAGGGGTTGCGAGCCGGCGGTGCCTGCGTGTCGGCGGCGCATGGGAATTTTATTGTCAACACCGGCGGCGCGACCGCGGCGGATGTCATTGCGTTGTTGCGCAAGGTGCGCGGAGTGGTGAAGGCGGAGTTGGGCATCGAGCTGGAGCCGGAAATCATTTTACTCGGGAAGGAATGGAGGGACGTGCTATGAAAAAAGAACCAAGCATTTTGGTGTTGTGCGGAGCGATCTCGCCGGAGCGGGAAGTGTCGCTGAGATCCGGCGCGGCTTGCGCGAGTGCGCTGGCGGAGTCGGAACTCGACGTGGAGTTGCACGAGCTGGCGGCGAACGCGCTACCAGGTTATCTGGATCCGGCGGCGCATGTGATTTTTCCGGTGATCCACGGCGACTATGGCGAGGACGGGGCGATCCAGGCGGAGTTGGAGTTGGGCGGATTTTCCTTTGCCGGTTGTGGCGCGGCGGCGAGTCGCCTGTGCATTGACAAAGTGCGAACCAAGCGGGCGCTGCGGGAGGCGGGGCTGCCGGTGGCGGCGGAGGTGGCGTTTGCCGCGGAGGGGAAACCGGCGGCGCGGGAGCTGCTGGAGCGGCTGGGCGCGGAGGAAATTGTGATCAAGCCTGCGGACAAGGGCAGCAGCGTCGGCCTGCATTTGGTGTGTGGCGCGGAGGAAACGGCGGCGGCGTTGGCGCAGGTGGATTCGGGCAACTGGATGGCGGAGCCGCGGCTGCGCGGGCGGGAGATGACGATCGGGATATTGGGCGGCGAGCCGATGGGGATCGTGGAAATTGTCCCGCGCACGGGAGTTTATGATTACCAAAACAAATACACGGCGGGTGCGACCGAGTATTTGTTTCCGGCGGAAGTGGCGGAGCCGGTGGCGGAGCGCGTGCAGGAGGCGGCGCGGCGGGCTTTTGCGGTGTGCGGTTGCCGGGATTTTTCCCGCTTGGACTTCATCCTGCAGCCGGACGGCCAGTTTCATTTTTTGGAGATCAATACGATGCCGGGAATGACGGCGACCAGCCTGTTTCCGAAGAGCGCGAGCTGTCGGGGGCTGAATTTTCCGACATTGGTACGGCTGATGATTTCTCCAGCCTTGCAACGTTATCACGCCAGCCATTCATAAAAGACTATGACTGGAAAGCGAACCCAGCAAAGAAGCGGTGCCCGGAGCTGGCAGGACATTGTCAGGGAGAATCGTCCCGCGCCCGAGGTTTCCCGGATTTCCCGCTGGCGGCGTTTTATACGCTGGACGCAGCGACTGGTGCTGCTGGGGCTGTTGGCGGCCATCGGCGGGGTGATGTGGTTTGCCTGGAAGGAAGTCGGGCTGAATGGCGAGGATGTCCCGTATTCCAGCGAGATGGTGCGTTTTGAGACGAATGAGGAGCTGACGCAGGACTGGTTTTTGGACTACACCGGGCTGCGCTCCGGAATCCGGATGGGGATTTTTGAGATCAAGGAAAAGTTGGAGCGGCTTGGACAGATTGAGCAGGTGACGATTGAGCGGCGTGCCGGGGGCGGATTGCTGGTGAAGGTGCGGGAGCGGACGCCCGTGCTCCGGTTGGTTGGAGTGCTGCCGAGTGGGGAGCGCGTGGTGCGGGTGGTGGCTCCTGACGGGGTCATTTACCAAGGCATTAACTACGGGCAGCTGGTGTATTTTAACTTGCCGGAACTCCGGGACGCGGTGCCCCAGCCCACGCCGGATGGAAAATACGACATGATTCCGGGCATGGAGGTGCTGGGGCCGATGCTGCTGCTGGCCCGGCAGCAAAATCCGGATCGTTACCAGACTTGGGAGGCGATTTCCGTGCGAGATTTCCAGCGGGGTGATGTGGATGCGCCCGGCGCGGCGATACGGGTGCGCCTTCGGCAGGGATTGGCGAGTATCGGGGAGCCGCAGATTCGCGATGTGGTTTTTTCCGGCAAGGACTGGTTGGTTGAATATCGCGAATACTATGCGAACACCCGGTGGATGAATGCCGCGCTGGCCCAAGTGCGGGAACGGGTTCGCGGAGGAAATTTGCTCTTTGATCTTTATCTTTCACTCGAAAACAAAACAGACCCCCACCGTCCGTTTAAGGAGCCGCGATTAATCCCGGTTGCCACGGCAAATTAGAAACAGTCAGCCACTTTTCCCATGTCCAAAATTGTTGCCGGAATCGATGTTGGCACCACCAAAACCATGGTGGTGCTTGCCGAGGTGCACCCTGGCCAGCGGTTGAATCTGCTGAGCTGGGGCGAAGTGCCGACGGAGGGCGTCCGCAAGGGGGAGATCGTGAATCTGGAGAAGGTGCGTGAGTGCTTTTGCGAGGCGATGCAGAAGGCGGAAAAAAAAGCGCAAACGCACGTGAAGAACGCCTGCTTTGCCATGAGCGGCTACCACCTGAAGGGCCAGCAGATGCAGGGCACGGCCACCGTGAGTGACGCGGGAAACCAGGTCAGCCTGTCGGACATTGAGCGGGCGGTCAGCGAGGTGAGCAACCGGCAGCTGAAGGAGGGGCGCATCCTCGTGCAGCAAATTCCCCAGCCTTATTTTTTGGACAAAAAAATGCGGCCAAACCCGCTGGGGCTCACCGGGCTGGAGCTGGAGGCGAGTGCGTGGGTGATTGACGGTGACGAGCGGGCCGTGCGCGAATGGGTGAGCCTGGCGCAGGCGTACAGCCTGTCGGTCCGGCAGATGACGGTGGCCAGCCTGGCCTCGGCCTGGGCGGTGACGGAGGAAACGGCGCGCCAGCACGGCACACTAGTCATCGACATTGGCGGCGGCACCACGGATTTTGTGCTCTTTCACAAGGGCTATGTTGTGTGCACGGGCGTGTTGCCGATCGGCGGCGAGCACATTACCAACGACTTGGCGCTGGGGCTGCGCATGAGTGTGGCAAACGCGGAGAAAATCAAACTGGAGTTTGGCAAGGCGCTGGAAATGGAGGGCGACGCGAACCAGACCATCTGGCTGCACGGCGACAAGGGCATCGGCGACCGGAAGCTGCGGATGCAGGCCATCAGCCGGATTGTGCAGGCGCGGGTGGACGAGCTGTTCGGGATCATTCGGCGTCGGCTGGACCGGTTTTTGAACAAGCACGATGTGGCTGCGGGAGTGGTGCTGACCGGCGGCACGGCGCGGTTGCGGCTGATCGAGCACGCGGCCACCCGGGCGTTGGGCGTGGAGGCGCGGATTGGCGAGATGCCGGCCTGGCTGAACGACCAGCTCAAGGCACCACAATATGCCACAGTGGTGGGCTTGCTGCAGGAGGCCTTGTCCGGTTGGAAGGGCCAAGAGCGCGCGCCGCAGAAAAAAACGGGTTTTGCCCAAGGGCTGCGGGAGCTGTTTCGACTTTAAAAGGAGGCGTTATGGAGGAATCTCTCTCATCATCCAGCGAAACATCAGGTGGTCGGGAGCCGGCGGCGGTCGGATCCACTTCCGCGGTGCGGGTCAAGATCATTGGCCTGGGCGGAGCCGGAACCCACATGGTGGAACGGTTGCAAAAAAACCATTTTCAGGAGGCCTCCCTGGCCGTGGTGGACACGGATGCCAGCGCGCTGCAAAAAGTGGCGGCGGAGGAAAAAGTGCTGATCGGCAGGAGCGTCACCCGCGGGCTGAGTGCCGGGGCGGACGCGGCGGTGGGCGCGACGGCGGCGAAGAGTGACATGGCGGCGCTGGAAGGCCTGGTGGCCGGACAGAATCTGATTTTCCTCCTGGTCGGACTCGGTGGCGGCACCGGCAGCGGCGCGGCTCCGGCGCTGGCGGCGGCGGCGGTGGCCAAGGGCGCGATGGTGGTGGCCTTTGTCACCATGCCATTTTCCATGGAAGGCGGACGGCGGACGGAACAGGCCAACACGGCGCTGACCGAGTTGCGGTTGAGCTGCGAGGTGGTGATTCCGCTCTACAACGACATTTTGATGCAGCTGACCGACGAGAATGCCACAGTGCTGGAGGCCTTTGCCAAGGCGGACGCTTGGGTGCGGCGCGGGATTCACTCGCTTTGCGCAATGCTGTTTAAGCCGGGACTGATCAATGTGGATTTTTCCGTTTTGCGCGGCGCGTTTCCCAAGCGCGGCGGGCGGGCGCTTTTCACGCTGGGGACGGGGGAAGGGAAAGAGGCGACCTTTCAGGCGATCAACGAGCTGCTTAATTCGCCGCTGCTGGGTGGCCGAAATTCCCCCGCTCCGGTGGGCACGCTGGTAATCAACATTCTGAGCGGACCGGGGCTGACTCTCCCGAAGGTGAACGAAATTGTGAACAAGGTGACCGAGCGCTTTGGCGGAAGGGAAAACACGGTGCTGGGCGCGGTGATCGACGCGGATTGCGGCGAGCGGCTGGAAGTTTGCGTCATCGGCTCCAGCGGCGGTTTTCGCCAGTTGCGCGAAGGAAAGCCAGCGGCTCTGGCGGAGTCCGGCACAGGGGAAATGCCGAAGCCGGTGCCTCATCCGTCTCCGGCGGGTATGCCAAGGGCCCAGGGCAAAACCGGACGGCCCATGACCATTGGTGAGGCGGTGAAGCGGCACATCGGGAAACAGGAAGCACCCGATCCGGCGGCGAAAAAGGTGGACCAGGTTGAAATGGATTTCGACGAACAGGAGATGCAGCGAAGCTTTTTTGAAAAAACCCGGCGCACCATGATCGACGGGCAGGACGTGGACATCCCGACCTATCTCCGGCGCGGCATCAAAATTATTCCCTGAGCGCGGAGGAAATTTCCTTTGCCCCGCCGGTGCCGCGAAAGGTTAGCGAGACCAACGCCAGCACCACCAGCGAGGACGTGGGCATGAGGATGGCGGCGAGGAGCGGGGACATTTTTCCCGCGAGGGAAATGCCGACGGTGAGCGCGTTGTAGAGCACCGCGAAAGCAAACACCGCGGCCAGCACCCGGCGGCGGAAGGCGGCGCAGCGAAAGAGCTGGAGCACGCCGTCGAGGCTGCGCCCGAGCAGGTAAAAGTCGGCCCGTTGCTCCAGCAGACCCTTGTCCACCACGGGCGTGCCGCGGCAGATGGCGGAGGAAAAAGCCAGTGCGTCGTTGGCGCCGTCGCCGATCATCAGCGCGCGGTTTTTGGCGTGGGTGTTGATCCAGTCGGCCTTTTCCTGCGGGGAAAGTCCGGCCAGACCGTGGTCGGCGGCCAGCCCGAGGACGCGCAGCATGGCGGAGACTTTTGCGTCTCGATCGCCGCTGAGCAGGTAAACCGGGCGGCGGGATTTTTCCAAGGCGGACACTACCCGGACCGCGTCGGGGCGGATGGCTTCGCGGAGGAAAAAACGCGCCCGCACCGCGCCATCGCGGGAGAAAAGCACGTCGGCGTTTTCCTCCGACGCGGAGGAAATCCAGGACGGTTTGCCGAGCTGCCAGACGGTGCCGTCCGCGGCGCGCAGGGTGAGCCCGGCGGCGGCGGTTTCCTCGACGGTTTCCCCGGAGGAAAATTTCCCCGCCCGACGGGACTCGGGGAAGGCCAGCAAGGCCTCGCGCAGTCCGCGGGAAACCGGGTGCAGGCTGCTGTCCACGAGCCGGAAGAGGGCGGCGCGCTCCGCAGCGGACAGGGCGGCCAGCGCTTCTGGGTTTTGCAGCGCGGGATTTTCCAGCGTGAGCGTGCCGGTCTTGTCGAAGACCACCACCCGCACCCGGCGCAGCCTTTCCCAAAGCGAATTGTCGCGCACATGCACCCCGAGCGCGCGGAGGTGTCCGACGGTGAGTTCGGTGGCCAGCGGAACGGCCAGGCCGAGGGTGCAGGGGCAGGAGACGACGAGGATGGAGATGAACACCTGCAACGCGTCGGCCCAGCGATGGGTGCCGAAGCCCCAGCCGAGCAGCCCGATGACGGCGACGAACAGCACCGCGCTCAGGTAGGAGGCGATGATGTTTTCGAGATGCGGGTTGCGGAAAGGTTTTTCCTCGCAGGCGGCGATGAGCCGGGCGAGCAGGGATTCGCTCCAGATTTCCTCTGCGCGGCAGCGGATTTCCTCGCGGTGCAGATTGCGGGCGCCGGCGGGAACGCGGGATCCGGGGAGGAAAATGCGCGGAGCGGATTCGCCGGTGATCCATTCGAGTCCCAGGGTTTGCGGCGCATCCAGCAGCGTGGCGCGCACGGGCAGGACTTGTCCGGGCGCAACGCCAAAGATGTCGCCGGGCTGGAGTGTTTCGACCGCGCGCGACACGGGATTTTCCTCCGCGTTTTCGGCATAAACCCGGACGTGGGATGGACGCGGATTTTGCGCCAGCAGCCGCAGCCGGTTGCGTTCCACCGCGCGCTCCTGCAACCAGCGTCCGGTGAGCATCAGGAAGAGGAAAAGCGAAATGAAATCCCAGTACTCCAGCGCCGGATTGCGGAGGAACCAGCCGGCGAAGGAACCGAAGTAGGCCGCGCTGACGCCCAGGGCGATCGGCAGATCGATGTGCAGCACGCCCAGCCGGGCGCTCCGCCAGGCGCGGGTGATGAAGTAGGAACCGCCGACGAGCATCGCCAGCGTGGCAAAGAAAATGGAGAGCAGCCGGAAAAACGGAGCGGAGGCGTCGTCCGCCGTCATGCCGAGGTAGGACGGCAGGATGTGCAGCATGCCGTTCATCGCGAAGGCCCCGCAGAGGCCGATGCGCAGCACCAGCCCGGCGGTTTCGCCGCGCGGTTTTTCCCCCGCCGGGCCGAGCAGGTAGCCGACGTTTTGCAATTCCTCCGCAAAGGAAACGAGGTCGGTTTTCCCCGGCAGCCATTCCAGTCGGACGCGTCCCTCCTGCGGATTGATGCTGGCGCGCACCGCGCCGGATTGGCGGGCGAAAAGTTTTTCGATCAACCAGACACAGCCCACGCAGGAAATGCCTTGCAGCGCGAGATCGAGCGCGGCGATGCCGTGGAGCGTGTTTTGCTCGGAGGAAATTTGCGCCGCTCGCAGCCAGGAAAAATCGCGCGGCTCCAAGGCGGAAGGCTCGACCGGCGCGGTGGCGTTGTCGCGCAGCGCGTAGTATTTTTCCAAGCCGCTTTCGATGATCACCGCGTGCACATGCGCGCAACCCTCGCAGCAGAATCCCGGATGCGCGGGGGTGTCGCCGGAAATCGGCGAGCCGCAGTGCCGGCAGAGCTGGGGCGGATTTTCTTTCATCGGAAAATTTCCCTCAGGCGCAAAAATGATCGGTGCCGACGGCGAGAAGCCGCCAGAGCACAAGGCCTGCGGCGAGCAGGGCGAGACTGCGCTGGAGAAGCAAGAGGCGGGCGGGCGTCAGGCGTTTTTGCAGGAGGAAAAATCCCGACTGGGCGATCCAGAGCAGCGGCAGGGTGCCGAGCCCGAAGGCGAAACCGAACTCCGCGCCGCGCGCCGGGCTGGCGTTGAGCGCGGCGAGGCCGAAGACAAACCAGAGCGGCCCGCAGGGAATGAGCGGCGTGCAGAGGCCGAGCATCGCGCCGACCAGCGGGAGCGGTTTCCCCCGCGTCCGGCGGTTGAGCCAGAGGTGCGCGCGGCCCAGCCAGGCGGGCTTGGGAAGAAAACGGTCGAGGCGGAAGGCAACGGCGAGGAAAAGCGCCAGCAAGGCCCACGGCAGCGCTTGGGCGAGCGGGGTTTTCAGACTGTCGGCCACCACGCCGCCGAGCGCGCCGCAGAGCGTGCCGATGAGCGTGTAGCTGGCCAGCCGGGCCATTTGGTAGCAAGTCAGGTAGAGCAGGCGCAGCTCGCCGCCCTGGGCGGAGGCGGGGGAAAGCGCGCAGGCCAGCGGACCGCACATCCCGGCGCAATGCGGGCTGGTGGCGAGTCCGGCGAGAAAGGCGCCGGTGGCGCTGTCGAAGTATTCGATCATCGAAAAAGGCAGGACGGAAATTAGCCGGACGGCGGACGGCGGCAATCCGGATTAGGTGATTCACGGCGGCGGAGGAAATTCCGCGGGAGAAAACGGGCGGAGGAAAATTTCCTTTGCGCCGGGGAGCGCGCTGCGCAGACCGCGCGTTCCGACTTGTTGCGGGAAACCGTCCGCAACTGTCAGAGGATGAGCATGGCGTCGCCGTAGCTGTAGAAGCGGTATTCGCGGGCGATGGCGGCGGCGTAAATTTCCTTAAGCCAGGCGATGCCCTCCTCGCTGCCCGGCGTGAGAAAAGCGGAGACGAGGCAGAGCAGGGTGGAGCGCGGCAGGTGGAAGTTGGTGAGGAGGAGTTCGGCGCCGAGGAAGCGGGCGGGCGGGTAGATGTAGAGCGCGGCCTCGGAGGAAAATTTCCCCTGCGCGTCGGGCGTCGCGTTGCCCGCGTCCAGTTTGCGGGCGTAGTCTTCCATGGCGCGGAGGGAAGTGGTGCCGACGGCCAGCCGCGGGCGGGCGGTGGCGAGAGCGTCGCGGGTGGCGGAGGAAATTTCATACCACTCGCGGTGGATCGGGTGTTCCTCGATGCGGGCGGTTTTGATGGGTTGAAAAGTGCCGAGTCCGACGTGCAGGGTGAGGTCGTGCGCGGGGAAATTTTTCTCCGCCAGTTTTTGCAAAACCTCGGAGGAAAAATGCAGCCCGGCGGTGGGCGCGGCGGCGGCGACGGGCCGTTGCGGATCGGCGTAAACCGTCTGGTAGCGTTCGCGGTCGAGCGCGGCGAAATCCTGTCCGGCGGGCCGGGAGCGCTCGATGTAGGGCGGCAGCGGCAGCGCGCCGATTTTCTCCGCGACGGAGAGCACGGTTTCCCCTGCGGACAGGGTGAAGCGCACGCGGTATTCGCCGCCCTCCTGGGCGACGACTTGGGCGTGGTAAAATTTTTCCCAGCCGAAACCCGCGGGATCGGCGGCCTTTTTCCCCGGCTTCAGCAGGCACCACCAGACCTCGGGCGATTCGGCCGGGCGGAGCAGGAGGCATTCGACGCGCCCGCCGGAAGGACGCAGGCCAGGCAGCCGGGCGCGGAGGACTTTGGCGTTGTTGCGGAAGAGCGCGGTGCCCGGCGGGAGCAAGTCGGGCAGCTCGTGAAAGACGTGATGGGAAATTTCCTTTGCGCTGCGGCGCACCACCAGCAGGCGGGAGGCGTCGCGGCGGGCGGCGGGCGTGGAGGCGATGCGATCCTCGGGCAAATCGTAATCAAACAAAGCGACGTCCATCGGAGGAAATTTTGTTTAGAGCGAGCACTCCTGCTCGCAGTTGGGCCGGGCGATGACGCCCTGAAACGGCTCGGAGGAAAACGGGCGGTTGGCGCGATCACCCGCGAGCAGATGCGCGTCGCAGACCCGGAGCAATTCCGGGAGGTCGGGCGCGCGGCGCATGGCGGCGAGGAAATTTCCCTCGGGATCGACCCCGGTGCCGACGAAGTTGAGGAATTTTTTCAGGCGCGCCGCCTGGCGCAGCGGCGTCATGTCGGGCGCGAGCACATTGGCGGCAAGATCGTCGATGTAGCTGCGCACATCGGAAAGTGTCGGCTGGAAGATTTTTTCTCCTGCGAAAGCCTCATGGATTTGGCGAAAAATCCAGGGATTGCGGATGGCGTGCCGACCGATCATCAGTCCCGCGCAACCGGTTTGGGCAACCACGGTTTGGGCTTTGGCCGCGGAGGTGATGTCGCCGTTGGCGACCACGGGGCAGGCGACGCTTTGCGCAGCCTGGGCGATGGCGGCGTAATCGACCGGACTGCGGTAAAGCCCCTTGACGGTGCGCCCGTGGACGGAGAGCAAATCGACGCGGTGCTGGCGCATCAGGGCGAGGAAATCGGGAAAGGCGGCGGTGTCGTCGAAGCCGATCCGCATTTTTACCGTGAACAACCCCGGCGTGGCGGCGCGCAACGCGGCGAGCAGCTGATCGACATGGGCGAGGTCGCGGAGCAAACCGCCCCCGACATTTTTGCGATAAACTTTGGGCGCCGGGCAGCCCAGGTTGAGGTCGATTCCGGCGACGGGAAACTGGAGCAGTTGGCGCACCGTGCGGACCATGTGCGGAATGTCCTCGCCGATCAGCTGGGCGAAAATCGGGCGACCGGTGGTGTTTTCGGTGATGGAGGCGAGGATGTGTTTTTCCAGCGTAGAAGTGGCGTGGACGCGGAAGAATTCGGTGACAAACCAGTCAGGCGCGCCGCAGCGGGCGATCACGCGGAGGAAACCCAGATTGGTCACATCCTGCATCGGCGCGAGCACTGTCCAGGGACGCGACGCGGAGAAAGGCGAAGGCAGGGCGGACGGGCCGTCGGCGGCGACAGCGGCGGGCATCGGCGGAAATTAGGAGTTGGGCTTGAGGATTTTTTCCAAAATCTCGGTCATGTCCTCGACCCGTTCGAGCACGCCTTGGGTGACGAAGACCGGGCGTTTTTGCTGCACCGCCAGCACCAGCGCGTCGCTGGGCCGGGAGTCCACCTCGACCAGTTTGGTGCCGATTTCGTTGGCCATGCGGAGAATGAGCCGGGCGAAGAAAACGCCGCTGTCCACATGATTGATCACGACGCGCTCAAGGGAAATGCCGAAGCCCTGGAAAATCTCGCCGATCAGATCGTGAGTGAGCGGGCGTTCCTTGTGTTCGCCGTTGAGGGCCATGTTGAGCGTGTGGCCGACGGATGGATCGACATAGATGACGAAGGTTTTCTCCGCGCACGCCAGAAACACCGCCGTGCCGTTGGAAGTCGGCACCACGCTGCGGAGAGAAACGGGCAGAGCTGGATCGTCCATACGGCTCAATATCGGGAGCGGCGGAGGGATGGGCAAGCCGATGTTTTGCGGGAGGGGTTTGTCTGCGGAGGAGGAAAGGCGGTGGAGAGGAAGATGTTTTTCATGCGGAAAAATTTCCTTCGGGGACAGTCAGGAATGCGGCTTTGGCGCGGAGGAAACAAAGCGGAGGGATTCGGAGTTGAGGCAATAGCGCAGGCCGAGCGGCGGCGGGCCGTCCTCGAAGACGTGGCCCAGGTGGCCCTCGCAGCGAGTGCAAAGGATTTCGGTGCGCTGCATCCCGTGACTGGAGTCGGCGACGGCGGTGAGGTTTTCGGCGGCGACCGGGCGGAGGAAACTCGGCCAGCCGGTGCCGGAGTCGAATTTTGCCGCGGAGGAAAAAAGCGGCAGGCCGCAGCCCGCGCAGAGGTAGAGGCCGTCCTGATGGTTGTCGTGAAATACCCCGCAAAAAGGCCGTTCGGTGCCTTTGGCGCGGAGGATGGCGAATTGCTCCGGGGTGAGCAGGGCGCGCCATTCGGCCTCGGTTTTAACGATGCGCGGAACGGCGGCGGGCGGCGTGAGCTGGCCGGAGGAATCCAGCAGGCGGACGGTGATGGTGGACAAGGTGGACATGGGATGGATGGGCGGTTTTTGGGAAGGAAAGGGCTCGCAGGCAGCCAGCGCGAGGAGCAAAGGAAACAGGCAAGGACGCATCTGGCGAAAGGACTTTTTTCCGGGCGGAAGGCAACCCGGTGTGGCGTTTGACAGCGCGACCGGGCGGTTTAGCTTGGCCGGAAATATGATTACTTTGACGGAACGGGCGGCGGCGCAAATTCGCGAATTGCATGCCAGCATAACGGAGCCGGATTCCCTGTTGCGGGTGTTTGTGGACGACGGCGGCTGCGACGGCTGTGGCAATGATTACCACTACGGAATGGCGTTCGACGAGCCGAAGCCGGAGGATTTGGTGGCGGAAAGTGCCGGGCTAAAGGTGTTGATCGACCCGCGGAGTTTGCCGCTGATTCAGGGGTCGGTGATCGATTTTGGGGAAGGCCCGGGCGCGACGCCAAATTTTATCATTCAAAATCCCAACGCGCAAAAAACCTGCGGTTGCGGCCGGTCGTTTAGCTGAGCGCGGAGGAAATTTTCTTTTGCAGAAAAGCAGGTGGCAGAAACCAAGAGGGGCCCTGCTCCGGTTTCCTTTCCTTCTCCGGGCGTCTTCTTGCAAAAAGGAGTGGAACGCGGTGTCCCCATCGCGTTCGGGATTTCCAAGATTCTTGGGCTAAGCGCGATGAGGACACCGTGCGCCACCTGAGGCACAAACAAATTGCACTCCCGGTTTCCTCCGCGCTGCCGGATTCTTTGGAAGGCCTAGCGGCGGCGGCGCAGTGCGAGCAGGCCCAGCAGTATTGCTCCGCCAATCGCGGCGTAGGTGGAAGGTTCGGGCACCGCGGTCACGATCAGGCTTCCACCCTGATAAGCAAAGGAAAATTCGGTGCTGTTGGTCTGGATGTCCACCCCGGAGAGATCAACGGATTTGCCGCCAAAAAAGTCCAGTGTCATGCCATCGACCAGTCCGGTGCCATCGTTGACGGCGATGAACAAAATGCTGTCTGTTTCGAAGGTGATGCTGCTGGCTTGCAGCACATCGAAGGTGCCGTCGGCGTATTCCACGAGAAGTCGGGCTCCGGCCTCGATGGAGACATTTTGGGCGGTCAACGTGCCGATGGAGTTGCCCGGGGCGAGGGTTGCGCCGTCCTTTACGATGATGTCGCCCAGCGACCCTGTTCCGCCGAGGGTTCCCTCGCGCACGGTGGTCAGGCCATTGTAGGTACCGTTTAGCGCCAGCGTGCCAGTGCCGATTTTGGTCAGCCCGAGGCTGCCGTCGGTGGCGGTAAACGTGTTGGCGGTTCCCACGGTGTACTCCTGTGTGTCAAAGGTTAGCCCGCCATCCTTGATGTTGATGCGGACCAGTTCTGCGGAACCGCTTCCTTCAGTGTTCCAGATGTACGCGAAGGCTTCCTTGCTGGCGGTGGCGCGAATGGTTCCCCCGTCGGCATTGATTTTGGCGGTGTCGGCGGTTGCGCCTCCGCCGGTGGCAATGTAGGCGATTTCCAGGATACCGTTGCCGCTGAGGTTGACTTCACTCGTTATATTGCCTCCGACATCGCTGCCGTCGTGACGCCCCATCAGTAGGGATTCCGCCTTGAGCACGGCATCATCGGCAATGTTGATGGTCGCGGTTCCCTTGCCAAATTGCGCCATGTGGAGTTGGCCGGCGGTGGTAAAGGTGGCGTCGTCACTGAGGGAGATCGAGACATGGGCCTCGAGGTCTTTGCTACCGGTGTCCAGCATGGTGAACCTGCTGGCGGAGGTCGATTTATAGGAACTGTTTCCTGACAGAGAAATGGTCGTGTCGTATTTGGCGGAGATGTAAGTCGTTTGTGTCTCCAAGGAGGCATCGTCGGACATGGTCAGGGTGGACGAGCTACCGGCGCCGCCCCGGCCCATTTGAAATTGCTTTGCCGTGATCTTGGCGTTGTCGGACATGGTGATGGAGCCGGAGGATTTGCCACGGGCAACTTCGATGGTGGCGTTTTCCACATGAAGTTGGGAATTCCCGCTCATGATCAAGAAACCGGCCTGGGTGGAGTTGCCGATTGCCACCCGGCTGGTGGTGGCGTTGCTGTTCAGGGTGCCTCCGGTGAGTTCCAGTGTTCCCATGGTCACTCCCCATTCCTTGGAGCCGAGGATGTTGACGGTGCCTCCGTTGATCTGGATCTTGGCGTTGTTGCCATAGTTGGAGCCGTCCTCAAAGCGCAAGGCGTCGGCGGATTCGCCACTGCCGATATTGACCGTGCCACCGTTGATTATGATGGCGGCATTTCCCTCGCCGTTGTTGGTGACCAGCAGGCGGTCGCTAATGTTGACCGTGCCGCCATCCACCACAAAAGCGCTGGTGGCACCCTCGGTCACGTGGATTCGGGTGCCGGAGAAGCTCGCGGTTCCTGAAACGGTGACGGTGGTGCCTCCGGAGAGGGACATCTTGTTTTCTGCGGTGAAGGAACCGCCACTGATGTTGACGGTGCTGCTGGCGATGTCCGCAAGACCCGTGGCGCTTGCGCTATCTCCGGAAAGTTTCTGCAGCGTGAACGAACCCCCTGAGAGAGTGAGGGTGCTGTCGCTACCCATGGATAGCTTGGTAAAGGTTATTTCCCCGCCCTCCACGGCCATGCTACTCGAGGCCAACTCTAAACTGCCGAAGACAATATCGTTGTAGATGTCGGCAACAGTGAGGGTTGGCCCGGTTGTTCCGATGATGGATACGGAGTCCTCCGCGTCCGGGGCCTGTCCAGTGGTCCAGTTTGCGCCATCGCTCCAGCTGCTGCCATCGCCTGCGCCGTTCCAGTCGGCGTAGTTGTCGCCAAAGGCAAACGATGCACCGGAAGTCAACGCGGCCACCAGCAAAGCGGCTAGGGAGAATTTGGTGGAGACGGGAGAAAAACAAGAATTGGTGGAGTAAAACGAGCGTGTCATGCGCTACCAATGATTTCTATTGATCATATGTTCAACAAAAAACGACAGCTATAGCACCATGAGTTGCAGAAAATAATGCAATTGGGTGGTGGCTTTGGGGCGCTGGGCTGCGAAGGCTCAAGCGGGCGCGTGATTTTCCCGGATCCGGCGCGGGAGGTGTGGCTTTAGGAGAAGTTGAAAAAGCTTCCGGACGCGCATGCGCAGGAAGGGGCAGGCGAAGCAATTTTCTTTGCTGCGGAGAGTTATTTTTTCGGATTTTCCGGTGCGCTCTGCCGGGGGAGTTGGGCGAGGAGATCGGCGCGGGTGAGGGTGCCGGAGAAGGTGATGGTGTTTTCCTTGGCGGCGAGGGCGGGATTTTGGAGGCGAAGGCTGGCGAAGGGGAATTTTTGCAGGTGGGCCAAGAGGCGGGCGGCCTCGTCGGCGGAAACCGCCTGCAGTTGCGCGTCGAGGCGGATGGTACCGTCGGTGCCGGAGAGAAAAAGTGTGGCGCGGGCGAGATGGGGCGCGAAGGAATTTCCTTTGAGTTGCTGGCGCAGGCGGTCGGCGTCGAGCGCGGCGCAAAACCAGACGTCGGCGGGCGGCGGGG
>CALNBE010000186.1 GCA_937874455.1 uncultured Opitutia bacterium
TTTGGCGAAGTGGCGCGGGACGGACTGGTGGGTAGATTTTTCCGGCGCGGGAGAATGGTCGGCGGACGCGGGGCTGGCGGTGCGGCGGGCGGAAGTGCGCGGCGCGGAAGGCGCGGCGGCACCGGTGTTGACGGCGGAATTGCTGCAACCTTGGAAGGAAAAAGGTGCGCGGCCGGAAGGCGAATGGGCGCGGGTGCGGGCGGAGGGATTTCCGCTGGCGCTGGCGACGCCTTTTCTTGGCGGAGCGCAACTGGCCGGGGAGGCGGCGGGCGAGGTGGTGTTGTCGCGAAAGGAAAATCGCTGGAACGTGGCGACGGAAGGGGAGGGGAAAATTGTTTTGCGGGATGTTTCCTATGCGGCGGCGGACGGACGTTCGCGGCTGGAGCATCTGTTTTTGGAAAGCCGGGCGCGGGTGGCGTGGGGCGACACTGTCGCGGCGGGTTGGGCGGTGGATTTTGCGGAAGGAAAAATCGACGCGGGGGAAGGGCATCCGCTGGAAGGCGCGTTGGCGCTGGAATGGCGCGACCGACTGCGGACGGCGCGGGGGAATTTGCGGGGCGACCCGGCTCTGTTGCTGCGGCAGCCGCTGCTGGGCGGTTTTCAGCGTTTGCAATCGGCGGAATTATCATTGGACGGCGAATATCGGGACGGCGAGCTGGCGGCGGGAAAAGTTTCCTTGGAAAACGTTTGCGGCTGGGACAGCGAGCCGCCGGTGGGCGCGGTGCGGGTGGCGGTGAACGGCCTGTGCGAGGATGGCTCCGGGACCTTGCGGGCGGAATTGACGACGGAGGACACGGTGGGCGGCAGCGGCTTGCGATTGCAGGCGGAACTGGTGGACAACACAGTGCGGCTGGCGGCGGTTTCGGGGGAGAAAGTTTATCTGGCGACGCTGGAGCGGCTGGCATATTTGTTCGCGCCGCAGACGGCGGCGGAGGAAATTTCCGGCCCGCCGGGCGCGGAGGAAAATCCGTTTTGGGCCGCGTGGCCGCGGGAATTGACGCTGGCGGTGGACCGGGTGGTGGCGGAGGAAATCAGTGTTGAGCAGTTGCGTGGACGGTTGACGGCGGACGGGGAAAAACTGGAGCTGAAGGAGCTGGCGGCGCGCATTGCCGATGGCAGGGTGAGCGGCGGCGGAAGGATTGATTTTGCGAAGGAAAAGACGGACCAGCGGTATGTGCTGACGGGGGAAACGACGGCGGAAAAACTGCCCTTTGCCAGCGCGGTCTCGCTGGTGAGCCCGGTGAGCAGCGGAGTGATTGCCGGTGTTTTTGACACCCGCGCCACCCTGGCGTCGGACGGTGCAACGCGGGATGCGTTGTGGGAGCGATTGCGGGTGCTGCTGGATTTTTCGAGCCGGGGCGGCAAGGTGCGGATCTTTGAAATGGACAACGAACTGGTGCGCACGGCGGGAGATTTGACTGATCTGGCCGGCGGCGTGGCGGACATTGTCGGCGGGCTGACCTCGAACCGCCGGGCGGAGAAAATTTCAGCCCCGGTGCAGGCGTTCAGCCGGCTGCAGAAATACCTGACGGATTTTCCCTACGAGGAAATGCGGCTGCGCATGGAGCGGCAGGCGGACGGCAGTTTGCGGATTGAGCGCGCGGAGATTAAAAACGACCAGTTGTTGATCTGCGGCGAGGGAATGGTGTCGGCGGCCCCGGGTTTGGCGCTGGCGGACAGCCCGTTGGAGGTGACGGCGCGACTGGATGCGCGGGGCGATCTGGCAGTGTTGTTGGGCGAGTTGCAGTTGTTGCAGGGCGACCCGGACGCGGAGGGCTACCAGCCGGATCTATCACACCGCCACGACCCCG
>CALNBE010000187.1 GCA_937874455.1 uncultured Opitutia bacterium
GGCGTTGAAAGTGTGCTGGCCGACAAAGGCCCCGGCGGCGACCGGGAGAAACCCGTGGGACTCGGCCAGCGCCTGGAGTTCCCGCAGGGCGTCGTCGTAGTGCCGGTTGCCGTAGGTGACGGCGAGAATGGCCGGGGTGCGGTCGCCGCGCAGCCCGTCGAAGAAATCTCCGGCGACCACCGGGAGGCGTCCCCCGTAAACCGGCAAGGAAAACAGAACGATTTCCGCGGAGGAAAACTGGTGCTGATATTCCCGTGCCGGCAGCAGGGTGCGGTCGAGTTCGGTCAACGGCAGGCCGGTGCCGCGTCCGATATGGAGGGCCACCCGGCGGGAATTGCCGGTCGGGCTGAAATAAACGAGGGAAAGCGGAGTGCTGGAGGGAAGCATGACGCGGGGGAAATTCAAATGCGGCGCGCGCTTCGGCGCCGCGGGGGAAATGGGTAAGAAAAAACCCTTCCCGAAGGAAGGGTTAAAAATTGGGTGCAGGGATTGGATTTGAACCAATGACCTTCAGGTTATGAGCCTGACGAGCTACCAAGCTGCTCCACCCTGCAGTAAAAGTGAAGGGAGCGGAGAAAAGCGGAAATTTTTCCTTTGGCAAGCGGAATGTTTTGTGAATTTTCAAAAGGAGAACGCTTTTTGACAAACCGCTTGCGATTGGGGCGTGGGTCTCTACCCCTCCCTGCTTTTTCTTTTCATGGCACAATCTCTTCTCGACGGCATTCAAGGCCACTATGATGTGGTGGTTATTGGCAGCGGGCTGGCCGGCCTGACGGGGGCAAACTGCCTCGCCAAACTCGGGCATCGGGTGCTTTTGCTGGAGCATCATTACCAGTTGGGCGGGCTGGCGACGTATTTCAAGCGGCCGGGCGGGCACATCTTTGACGTGTCGCTGCACGGGTTTCCGCACGGGATGATCAAGTCCTGCCGCAAATATTGGTCGAAGGAAATCGCCGATGCGATCCGCCAGTTGAAGGATGTGCGGTTTCTGAACCCGGAGTTTCAGGTGCAGACGACTTTTGACCGGCAGGATTTTACCCGGATTTTGACGGATGACTTCAAGGTGCCCGCCTCGCAGGTGGAGGCGTTTTTCGAGCACCTGCGCGGGATGAATTATTATGACAACGACACCCGGACCACGCGGGAGCTGTTCGAGGAGTTTTTCCCCGGGCGCAGCGACGTGCACCGGCTGTTGATCGAGCCGATCGCCTACGCCAACGGTTCGACGGTGGAGGATCCGGCGATCACCTTCGGGATTGTGTTCTCCAACTTCATGAGCAAGGGCGTGTTCATTTTCCAGGGCGGCACGGATTTGCTTATCGCGAAAATGACGGCGGAGCTGAAAGCCAACGGCGTGGACATCCACCGGAATGTTTTGGTGGAAAAAGTGTTTTTGGAAAAGGATGCGGACGGAAAGCCGCGGGTGCGGGGTGTGCGGGTGAAGTCGCGCCGCGACGGCTCGGAGCGGGAGATTGCCTGCGGCGCGGTGCTGTCGAACGCCAACATCAAAAACACCATCCTGCAAATGGTCGGGGAGGAAAACATCACCGGTTCCTTCGCGGCGGAAACGCGGGCGGTGCGGGTGAACACCAGTTCGGCGCAGGTGTACATGGGCATCAAGGAAGGCGAAAGCATCCCGCACATCGGCGACCTTGTTTTTACCTCGGAGGCGAAAAAGTTCTCCAGCCAGGAGCTGGTGGACCTGCACACCACCAGCCGGACTTACAGCGTTTACTATCCCGACACCCGCCCGCACACCAAGGCCCCGCGCTACGCAATTGTCACTTCGATTAACCAGCAGTGGGAGCAGTGGAACAAGCTGAGTCCCGACGAATACGCGGCGCACAAGGCGCGCCTGATTGAGGAGTCCTACGTCGGGCTGGAAAAATACATTCCGGACATCCGCTCGAAAGTGGATTGGATCGAGGCGGCCACCCCGCGCACGGTGGAGCGCTATGTGCGCCACTGGGAGGGTGCGTCGTTTGGCACCAAGTTTGAAGGGCTGAAAGTGTCGATGGAGCTGCCGAATCAGGTGCCCGGTTTGTATCACGCCGGATCGGTCGGCATCATCATGTCGGGCTGGCTGGGCACGATCAATTACGGCGTGATTGTCTCGGCGAAAATGGACGCCTATTTGCGCAGCCGGAGAAACGCCGCGGCGGAATAGCGCCGGGCATCGCAAAGGAAATTTTCCTCCGCCCGCCGTGGACAAGCCGAAGAAAATCCGTGCCGACGAGTTGCTGGTCCAGCAAGGGAAAGTGCCTTCGCGGGCGCTGGCCAAGGCGCTGATCATGGCGGGCAAGGTGCGGAGCGGCCCGGACAGCGTGGTGGCGAAGCCCGCGCAGCTTTTGCCAGCGGACACGGATTTGCTGGTGGAGCAGCCGCCGCGCTTTGTCAGCCGGGGCGGGGAAAAATTGGAGGGCGCGCTGGGGCATTTCGGTCTGAAGGTCGTCGGGGCGCACGCCTTGGATGTCGGCGCGTCCACCGGCGGTTTCACCGATTGCCTGTTGCAGCACGGCGCGTTGGACGTGGTGTGCGTGGATGTCGGACACGGCCAGTTGCACAGCAAACTAAGGACGGACACGCGGGTGACGAATTTGGAAAAAGTTAATGCCCGCGGCCTGGCCGAGCTGGTTTTGCCAAGGGAAATTTTTGACGTGGTGGTGATGGACCTGGCGTTCATTTCGCTCGCCAAGGTGCTGGTGCCTGTTTGGGCCCGGGTGGCGGTGGGCGGTTTTTTGGTGGCGCTGATCAAACCGCAGTTCGAGGCGGAAAAAGCCGAGGTGGACAAGGGTGGCGGCATCATCCGCGACCCGGCGATTCACCAGCGCGTGGTGGAGACCGTCCGCCGTTTCGTCGCGGAGGAATTGTCCGGAGCGGAGGAAATGGGCGTGATGCCTTCGCCGATCGAGGGCGGCGACGGCAACAAGGAATTTTTGATTGCGGTGCGGCGGCGTTGAGCGCGCTTGCCAAAAGGCGGCGGGCCTTTTTGCATGGGCGGCATGGAGCAAACGCAACCGCGCAAACGGCAGAGTCCGCTGGATCGGGTTTTGGGAAGAGTCGAGGATTTGGACCCGACCAATCTGGCGATTCTGGTGCAGCGCCTAGCCGGGGAGCGCGATTTGCTGGAGACGGTTTTCAACACCATTCAGGAAGGCATCCTGGTCATCGACGCCGACGGCGTGATCGACTACTGCAACCGAGCGGCGCGGCATCTCGTCGGGATCAAGGAAAGCGAAGTCGGTAAGGCGGTGTTGTGGAAAATGGTGCCGGGGCTGACCCGCTCCCTCGGCGTGGCCTTCGACGGCACGCTGTCGGAAGCGACTCCGGTGGTGGCGCAGGAAATTGAAATTACCTATCCCGAACCGCGCCATGTGCGGCTGCATTTGAGCCGGCTAGCGGAGGAAGATCTGGATTCGCCGCGCTTCGTGGTGATCCTACTCGACATCACTGCGGACAAGATTTCCACCGAAGACCTGGTGGAGAGCGAGCGCGTCAACTCCATCTTTACCCTGGCGGCGGGCGTGGCGCACGAGCTGGGCAATCCCCTCAACTCGATCAATATCCATTTGCAGGTGATCCAGCGGCAGCTGGCGCGGTTGGAGCCGGGTGTCACGGTGGGGAAAATCGGTGAATCGGCGCAAATTTGCGCGGAGGAAATCGCCCGACTCGACGGCATCATCCGGCATTTTCTGGAGGCGATCCGGCCCGCGGAACCAGATTTGCAGGACGTCAATTTGCTGACGATTATCGCCGAGGTCGTGGCTTTGCTCCGCTCGCAACTGGAGGATTTGGGCATCCATGTGACGGTGGAGACCGTGCCGGAACTGCCCCTGATCAGCGGCGACCGGAACCAGTTGAAGCAGGTGTTTTTCAATCTGCTGAAAAACGCGATGGAGGCGATGGACCAGGGCGGCCCCATCGACATCAAGGCGGAGGCCGACGACGATTTTGTTTACATCCGCCTTGCCGACTCCGGCGCTGGTATTGAGCGGGATGACCTGACGCGAATTTTCGATCCGTTTTACACGACGAAAAGCGGCGGGCACGGTCTGGGCATGATGGTGGTGCTGCGCATTTTGCGCCGCCACGGCAGTGAACTGGGCATGGAAAGCGTGCCGGGAAAAGGCACCACCGTGACCCTCAAGTTCCCCCAAAAACACCGGCGCATCCGGCTGCTCCCCGCGCGTGGGGAGTCTGCCGCGGAGAATTAAAAGGCACGGCGCCAGAATTTCCTTTGCCTTCGCTTGGCGGGCCGCGCGGTGTTTTCCGAGATTGAGCGTTGAGACGATGGCAGAAGCTCTTAAACCCCCGTGGCCAAGACATGGTCACTTCCGCACTTCCTTTTCCTCCCAAATCGCAACGGCTGGTTGCGCTGCTGGCCCAGCGCATTGTGTATCTCGACGGAGCGATGGGGACGATGCTGCAGCGGCACCGTTTTTCGGAGGAGGATTTTCGCGGGGAAATTTTCGCCAAGCACCCGCAATTGCTCAAAGGAAATAACGACCTGCTGGTGCTCACCCAACCGGAGGCGGTGGCCGGAGTGCACCGGGCCTATTTCGAGGCGGGCGCGGACATTGTTGAGACCAACACCTTCAACGGCACCACCATCGCCCAGGCGGATTACGGCTTGGAGGAAAAAGTCCGCGAGCTGAATCTGGCGGCGGC
>CALNBE010000188.1 GCA_937874455.1 uncultured Opitutia bacterium
GCGGGCGTGTTCGATTGCGACGCTGCGCGAATGTGTTCCGGCGGACTTTTCCGGCGCGGTAAGCGCGGAGGAAATCGCCCGGATTTTCCCCGCGCCCGGCGAATGCGCGCTGGGCGGACCGGGCGATGCGATTGTGGTCGCGGGCTCGGTTTATCTGGCGGGCGAAGTGCTGGGAAAATTTCTTCCCGGAGCGAAGTTGGAAAGTTTTTTGCAGGACCGCCTGACCCCGTCCGGCGCAAAGGAAATGTCGCATGGATAAGCCCGCGCCAGTTCCCGTTTCCTCCAATCCCGCGCCCTTGATCACCCCGGAGGAATTGCCGCGCTGGGTCGTGGAGGAGGACGCGGATTTTATTGCTTTCAACAAGCCCGGCTGGGTCGTCTGCCATCCCTCGAAGAACGGCCCGTGGTCGAGTTTGGTCGGCGCGGCGCGGGAATGGAAAAATGTCGAAACGCTCCATTTGGTCAGCCGCCTCGATCGCGAAACCAGCGGTGTGCTGCTGGTGGCGAAAAACCGGGAGGCCGCGCGCAAAAGCCAGACCGCGATGGAAAGGCGCTGGGTCAGCAAAACCTATTGGGCGATTTTGCAGGGCGAACTCGCCGAGCCGGTGCTGGTGGACGAGCCGATGGGCAAGGCGCAGGGCAGTCCGGTGGTGGTGAAGCAGGCGGTTTCCCGCGCGGCGGATGCCCGGACGGCGGTGACTTTTTTCGAGCCGCTGTTTGTCCGGCGCGGGCACACGCTGGCGCGGGTTACGCCCCACACCGGGCGGACGCACCAGATCCGGGTGCATGCGCAGTGGCTGGGACTGCCGATTGTCGGCGACAAACTTTACGGCCCGGACGAACGGCTGTATCTGGAGTTTGTCGAAACCGGTTGGGGCCCGCGCCATGACGCGCTGCTGGCATTGTCACGTCAGGCGTTGCACGCCGCCCGGCTGGTGTTCAAAAGCCCGCAGTTTGCCCGGACTTTCGCCGCGCCGCTCACGGAGGATTTGCGCGCCTTTTGTCAGGAGAAAATCGGTTTGTCGGCGGAGGAAATTGCCGCCGTGGAAAACGCGGAGTGACGCGCGGGCAAAGGAAATGTGGCCCGCTGCGGGGGAACTTTGCCGAGGGTGTTTTGTCAGGAGGAGCGATGCAAAATTGTCGGGAAAAACTGCGGCGGTGGTTTGGGAGCGCACTGGCGGGCAGCGGGTGTTTACTGCTTTTTTCCGGCCTGACGGCGGCGGAGGAAAGGAAACCCTTTGCCGGAGCGGACCCGCATGTGCTGGCGGTGAACGGCGAGTTTTGGCTGTATCCGACGGAGCCGAACGCGCGCCGGCTGGTTTTCGCCGCGTATCGCTCGAAGGATTTGCGACAATGGCGGCGAAGCGGCGAGGTGCTTGATTTGGCCAAGGTGCCCTGGGTCAAGGAAGATCAGGCTCCGTGGCATGGCGCATGGGCGCCCGCGCTGGCGGAGAAAAATGGCCGGTTTTACTTTTACTATTCGGTCGGCCCGCAGAATCCGACGCCCAGCCGGATTGGCGTGGCGGTGGGCGATTCACCCGCCGGACCGTTTCGCGACAGCGGAAAACCCTTGCTGACGGGTGGCTCGGGTTTCGAGGCGATCGACCCGATGGTGTATGTCGATCCGCGGACGCAAAAAGCCTGGCTTTACGCGGGCGGCAGCGCCGGGGCGAAACTCCGGGTTTTTGAGTTGGAGGAGGACATGGTGCGGTTGCGCCGGGAAATCACGGTGACACAGCCGGAATTTTTCACCGAGGGTCCGTTTCTGCATGAGCGCAAAGGAATTTATTACCTCAGCTACAGTCATGGCCGCTGGAACGACCCCAGCTATTCCGTGCATTACGCCACGGGAAATTCGCCGGTCGGGCCGTGGACGTATCAGGGGAAAATTTTGGAAAGCGACGCGCGTTTTCAGGGGCCGGGGCACCATGCCTTCGTGCAGAAACCGGGGATGGATCAATGGTTCATTGTGTATCACCGCTGGGAAACGGAACGGAAAAAGCCGCCGCTGCCCGGCACCCGCCGCCTCGCCGTGGAAAAAATCGCCTACGACGCGCAAGGACGGATTCAGCCCATCCGCATGGGCGAAGGAAATGTCGCGCTAGTCCCGTGAACGGCGCGGAGGAAAATTACGCAAAAAACGGCCTGTTGTGGAACAGGCCGGTGCGGAGGAAAATTTCCTTTGCGGAAAAATTTACGCGTAGGCGGCGTAATCCGGCTCGAACATGCAGGATTTGACGTGGGTGGCGAGATCGGCGGGGCGGGGCATTTCGGTGAGGCCGCGGGCAAAGACATTTTCCGCGACCGCGATGCCGATGGCCAGGGAAACCTCGCGGATGCTGTTGAGGTGCGGATAAACCCGGCCAACCGCCAGATCCTCCTCCTTGACCAGACCGGCGAGGGTTTGCGCGGCGATGAAGAACATTTCGTCGGTGACGCGGGTGGCGTCGCTGGCCACCACGCCCAAGCCGACGCCGGGGAAAATGTAGGCGTTGTTGCCCTGGCCGGGCACAAGGGTTTTTCCTCCGAGCTGCACCGGTGGGAACGGGCTGCCGGTGGCGACAACGGCGCGGCCCTCGCTCCAAGTGTAGGCCTGCTCGGCGGTGCATTCCGCCTTGGAGGTTGGATTGGAAAGCGCGAAAACCAGCGGGCGTTCGTTGATCTGCGCCATGGCCTCGACGATTTTTTGGTCAAATCCGCCCGCCATGCCCGCGACCCCGAGGATGCCGGTGGGGCGGAGTTGTTGGATGGCGTCGAGAAAAGTCGGGATGGACGGATGATCGTGGGCGAAGGCCTTTTTGTGTTCGACCAGGTCGGTGCGGCTTTGCACCACCAGCCCCTTGGAGTCGAAGAACCAGCAGCAGCGCCGCGCCTCGGCCTCGGAGAGACCCTCGGCCTTGAGCGCTTCGACGATCAGTTCGCCGATGCCCAGCCCGGCCTCGCCCGCGCCGAGGAAAAGGAAACGTTGCTCGGTGAGTTTTTTCCCGGTGATGCGCAGCGCGGAGTAAATGCCCGCCAGAGCCACGCTGGCCGTGCCCTGAATGTCGTCGTTGAACGTGCAAATTTTGTCGCGGTATTTGTGCAGCAGGTGGAAGGCGTTGGCGTTGCCGAAGTCCTCAAACTGGATGCAGACGCGGGGGAAACGGGCGCGGGCGGCGTTGATGAATTCCTCGATAAATTCCTCGTAGGCCGGGCCGCGCAAGCGTTCCTGGGCCAGTCCGAGATAGAGCGGATCCTCGCGCAGCGCCTGGTTGTTGGTGCCGACATCGAGGGTGATCGGGAGGCATTGTTCCGGTGCGATACCGGCGCAAGCGGTGTAGAGGGAAAGTTTGCCAATGGGGATGCCCATGCCGTTGGCACCGAGATCGCCGAGGCCGAGGATGCGTTCGCCGTCGGTGACCACGATCATGCGGACGTCGTCATGCGGCCAGTTTTGCAATACTTCGCTGATGCGGTTTTTGTCCTCGATGGAAATGTAGAGCCCGCGCGGGCGGCGGAAAATGTGGCTGTAATTCTGGCACGCCTTGCCGATGGTCGGAGTGTAGATGATGGGAACCAGTTCCTCCAGATTGGCGCAGACGGTACGGTAAAAGAGCACCTCGTTGCGGTCGTGCAATGTGGAGAGGAAAATGAATTTTTCGAGATCGCTGTCCTTGCTGTTGAGATTGCCCATCACCCGGTCGAGCTGGGTGTCGGGGGCGGAGGGGCGGGGTGGCAGCAGCCCGCGCAGCCCGAATGCATCGCGTTCGGCCTCGGTGAAGGCGGTTCCTTTGTTGAGGAAGGGGTCTTGCAGTAATTGGATACCGCGTTTCCCGTGGAGATTATCCGGGAGTTTCATGGGAGTCACGAGTGAGTGTTAATATAGAGAGAAGCGGAGGGAATCTATCTGTCGCAAATCACACGGCAAGGAATCCTTAACGCATTTGTACATGCTTTAAGAATAACTTTATTTGTCTATTAACAATCCCTTTGGCCGACGCGGTTTTTCTCGGTTGTCATTTGGGGAAAAAGCATTGTTTTCCTCCGCCGAGTTAGGGGAGTGCCGGATGCGGCGCTGAGATTTGGCGGCCAACAGCCATAAACCCTTTGAACCTGATGCGCGCAGCGCCGGAGGGAAACCATGGCAGAAAGCAAAGAGGGCCGTGATTTTTCCTTGGCCGCGCCAGTCAGCAACCGAAAGCCCTCTGTTTTCCTACCTATGGTCAATGTTCCTGTTTCCTCCGCGGACGGCGCGCACGCGCTGTTTCCCAGTTCCACCCGCATTTACCTGACCGGTTCGCGCCCCGATCTGCGGGTGCCGTTTCGCCAGATCGCGCTTTCGCCGACCAATCGGCCCGACGGCAGCGTGGAGGGAAATCCGCCGGTCAATGTTTACGACACCTCGGGCGCGTGGGGTGACCCGGCGTTTCACGGCGACATTGAGCGTGGCCTGCCGCCGGTGCGCGACCTGGCGCAATTGCGCGCTAACCAACAGCAACTGGTCAATGCCTAGCAGGTGTATAAACCACAAAAAAAAGCCCTGTGTGCAGAAATTTGCGCGCAGGGCTTTTT
>CALNBE010000189.1 GCA_937874455.1 uncultured Opitutia bacterium
ACACGACGCTCTTCCGATCTCCTCGCCGACATCTCCTGGCTCGCCCCCTTTCTCGTCAGCCAAAACTCCCCGGAAACCACCCAAGTTTTTGCCGCCACCGGACGCTTGCTCCTCCAGCAGCAAAACGTCGAAAAACAACTGCTTGGCCTCATCCTGCTTTCCCATCACGGCACCCCTTCCGCCGCCACTTCGCTGCTGCCCTTCTGCCAGTCAACCAATCCAGCCCTCCGCCGCGCCGCCTGGCAGGCGCTTTCCTCCGCCGCGCCGGAGGTTTTTTTCCTGCGCGCGGAGGAAATTCTCTCCGACCGCGAACCGGATATTCGGGGCATTTTCCCACTCGCCCTGCTCAAGAGCGGCTACCGATGGGAACACCGCCTCGACGCCGTCGCCAGCCTGCCACAATGGATCACGCCGCGGTTCACCATGTTGTCTCACCCCTTTGAGCTGCGCGAAATATTGGCCCGGCTGAGCCGCGACACCGACGCCACCGTCCGAAAAAACGCCCGCCTTGCCGCCATCCAGCACGAGGAACAGGACCCGCAAACGGGAATCGCCTTGCTGCCGGCCTCCGGCGATCCCCTGCTCGCCGCGCAACTCCGCACCTCCTTCCCCTCGCTCCTCATCGATGCCGCCAGCGCACCAACTGCCAGCAGGCAGCAACACGCCATCACCTTGGCAGTGTTCCTCCAGGCGGAAAGTCCCGCATTTGCCGACTCGGAAAGCGCGGTGTACATGTTCCGGCAACTGCATCCCCGCCAGCCGGTGCGTCTGTTTTATTCGGGCAGCGAAAACGCCCGGCGCGCGCTGCAAGCGCTCTGCACATCCATACCAATTTCCCTCGCCGACCGGCAGGCACCCGTGTTGCTCGTCTCCTCCGGCGCTTGGTGGAGCGGAGAAAAAGCCGATCTGGCCCGGCTGGAGGAACTCGCGCAGAACGGCATGGACGCCCGCAATCCCGACTTGCTTGATCAAATTCTGCCGGCGGCCTCCCCTATTGAGGATGCGGCTTTCTCCGCCCCGCTGGCCCTCCCGCAGTTTTTCCTCCTGGGCGGACTGGCCTTGTCCGGCGTCATCGGAGTTCTCGGCGGCGCTTGGTGGTGGAGAAAAAAATCCCGACGCCGTCAGCGCGCCTAAACACCGCCATGCGTTACCGCGGACGCATCGCCCCGACGCCGACCGGGTATTTGCACCTGGGCCACGCCGCCACTTTCTGGCGCGCTTTCCTCCGCGCCCGCAATGCCGGAGGGTCTCTGGTTTTTCGCATTGAAGACCTCGACCCGCAACGCTGCCGACCGGAATTTTCCTCCGCGGCCATCGGGGATTTGCGCTGGCTGGGCATCGACTGGGAGGAGGGTCCCGACCAAGGCGGACCGTTCGCGCCCTACGTGCAAAGCCAGCGACACGACTGGTTTCTCCTCGTCTGGGAAAAACTCCACCAGGGCGGTTTTATTTATCCGTGCACCCGCTCCCGCCGCGATGTCGCCACCGCCGCCGGGGCTCCGCACGACGAAGACGCGGAGGAAAACGAACCGGTTTTTCCCGCGGAATGGCGTCCCGCGCCGGCAGCCGCCCGGGCATTTTCCTCGCCCGGCGCAGTCAACTGGCGCTTCCGCGTGCCCGACGGCGAAAGCATTTCCTTCGCGGATCAAATTCAAGGGACGCGGCAATGGACCGCCGGACAGGACTTCGGCGATTTCCTCGTCTGGCGCAAAGACGGCGTTCCGGCCTACGAATTGGCCGTGGTCGCCGACGACCATGCGATGCAAATCACCGAGGTGGTGCGCGGTGCCGACTTGTTAAAATCCACCGCGCGACAACTCCTGCTCTACCGCGCCCTCGGCTGGGAACCGCCGCAATGGGCCCACACCGATTTGCTGTGCGACGCCCAAGGCCGCCGTCTCGCCAAACGCCACGACGCGCTCAGCCTGCGCACCCTGCGCGAACAGGGATTTTCGCCCCGGGAAGTGCTGGCCCGCGCGGGCATTTCCTCCGCCTGATCCAACAAAAAAACGGGCCGCCACCGGCCCGTTTCTTCAGAGACAAAGGAAATCCTCACACCTCGAACAGCAGCCGGGCCGGATCTTCCAGCGCCTGCTTGATGCGGACGAGGAAGGTCACCGCTTCCTTGCCGTCGATCAACCGGTGGTCGTAGCTGAGAGCGAGATACATCACCGGGCGGATGACGATTTGGCCGTCCTCCACCCAAGGGCGCTCCACGATATTGTGCATGCCGAGAATCGCCGCCTGCGGGTGGTTCATGATCGGGGTTGAAAGCATCGAGCCATAAATGCCGCCGTTGGTGATGGTGAACACGCCGCCCTGCAGATCGCCGATTTCGATTTTCCCATCGCGGGCTTTTTTCGCGTAGGCGGCAATGTCGCGTTCGATCCGGGCAAATCCGCTTTGATCACAGTCGCGCACCACGGGAACGATCAGACCCTTTTCGGTGCCGACCGCCACGCCGATGTCGTAGTAATTGTTTTGCACAATGTCGCCCCCGTCAATCTGGGCGTTCACCGGCGGCACTTCCTTCAACGCATGCACCGCGGCCTTCACGAAAAAGGACATGAAGCCGAGCTTGATTCCGTGCTTCTTCACAAACTCGTCCTGGTATTTTTTCCGCAGCGCCATCACCGGCGCCATGTTCACCTCGTTAAAGGTGGTGAGCATCGCGGTCTCGCTCTTCGCCTGCACCAAGCGGTCGGCGATTTTCCGCCGCAGGGGCGTCATTTTCCTCCGCGTGGTGCGCTCAACGGAGGCAGCGCGCGGGGTGACAGCGGGAGCGGGAACCGGCTCTTTTTTCTCCGCGGACAGCGGCACCGGGGCAGCGGAGGCATTTTCCTTCGCGGCCAAAATATCGCCCTTGGTCACCCGTCCGCCCTTGCCAGTGCCGGCAACTTGCGCGGGATCCACGCCGGTCTCGGTCGCCGCCCGCAAGGCGGCGGGGGAAAGCGGGAGCGCACCGTCGGGATTAGTGGCGGCAGGCGCGGAGGAAACAGGAGGGGCGGCGGAAGCCTGGGCAGCGGTGTCGATGGTCGCGACCACCTGGCCGACGTCCACTTCCGCGCCGTTTTCCACCTTGATGCTGATTTTCCCGGTGGCGTCGGCCACCGCCTCGGAGGTGATTTTGTCCGTCTCGAAATCGAACAGGGTCTGGCCTTGGGTGACAAAATCGCCGTCCTTGACGCGCCAGTTGGCCAGCAGACCGCCGGTGATGGATTCGCCCATTGCGGGAATTTTTACTTCAGCACTCATTGGGAAAGGAAGGTTGAGGGTTTTTCGGTGCAGGTTACACGCCAAAGGAAAATCACAAGGTAAAGGCCTTGTCGAGCACGGCGGCCTGCTCCAAGCGGTGCATCGCCAGCGAACCCACCGCAGGCGAGGCGGCGGTCCGGCGTCCGGCGTAATGCGGACGCACGCCCAGGGCGTTTTCCAGCAGCGGCTCAATGAAAGTCCAGCCGCCCATGTTGCGCGGCTCCTCCTGGCACCAAATCACTTTTTTCGGCGAACCGTGCCGGGCATAAATTGCTTTGAGCAGCGATTCGTGGAAGGGGTAAAACTGCTCCGCTCGCACGATGGTGGCGTTCGTTTTGCCGCGGGTTTCCCGTTCGGCCAGCAGTTCATAGTAAATTTTCCCCGAGCAAAGGATCAACCGGTCGGTTTTCTTTGCCGGTGCTGGATCGTCGAGGAATTCCCCAAAGGCGCCGTCGGTAAAATCGGTCACGGAGGAAACACAGGACTTGTGCCGCAACAGGCTCTTGGGAGACATAATGACCAGAGGCTTTTTGAAGCTGCGGAGCATCTGGCGGCGCAGGCAGTGGAAAAGCTGTGCGGGCGTGGTCAGGTTGCAGACCTGAATGTTGTTGTCACCGCAAAGTTGGAGAAAACGCTCCAAGCGCGCCGAGGAGTGCTCCGGCCCCTGCCCTTCGTAGCCGTGCGGGAGCAGCATCACCAGTCCAGAGGTGCGCCCCCATTTCGATTCCGCTGCCGCGATGAACTGGTCAATAATGATCTGCGCGCCGTTGGCAAAGTCGCCAAACTGCGCCTCCCAGATACCGAGCATGTCGGGATAGTCCAGTGTGTAGCCGTAGTCAAAGGCCAGCACCGCCGCCTCCGAGAGCGAGGAGTTGTAAACGCAAAATTTCCCCTGCGCCGGGTCGCCCAAATCGGTCAGCGGCACGTATTCGGCCCGTGTCGCCATGTTGTGAATCACCGCGTGGCGGTGGGAAAAGGTGCCGCGTTCGCTGTCCTGACCGGAAAGCCGGACAGGAATTTTGTTGAGCAGCAAAGTCGCGAAGGCCAGCGCCTCGCCAAAGCCCCAGTCGATGCCTTCGCCCGCCGTGAAGGCCGCCACTCGCGCGTCGAATTGCCGCTTAATTTTCGGGTTCAATTGGAATCCCTCCGGCACCCGGATCAGACCGTCCACCGCCTTTTTCAACAGCGCGGCGTCCACTGCGGTTTTCACCGGATCGAAATTGAAACTGTTAAAGCGCTTCGGCTCGTTGCGGTCAATCCCCCTGGCCTCTTCTTCCTTAACCTTTTCAAAGGCCGTCCGCAGCTGCGTTTCGTGCCGCTCCCGGATCGCGTCCAATTCCTCCCGAGTCAGTGTGCCCTCTGCGATCAGCCTTTCCCCGTAAATGGTCGAAATGCCGGGATGCTGGGAAATGGAATGGTAAAGCTCCGGCTGGGTGAAGGCGGGTTCGTCCACCTCGTTGTGCCCGTGTTTACGGTAACAATACATGTCAATGATCGCGTCCTCACCAAAGGTCTGCCGGTATTCGAAGGCCAGTTCGGTGACAAACACCACCGCCTCGGGATCGTCGCCGTTCACATGGAAAATCGGCACTTCGATCATCTTCGCGATGTCCGAACAATAGCGGCTGGAGCGCGAGTCGATCGGTTCCGTGGTGAAACCAATCTGGTTGTTGATCACGAGGTGCAGCGTGCCGCCAACGCGATAACCGCGCAACTGGGAAAGGTTCAGCGTCTCCGCCACAATGCCCTGTCCGATAAACGCCGCGTCGCCGTGGATCAGCACCGGCAGCACCTTTTTCCGGGTCGGAGAATCCTGCAATCGTCGCTGCCGCGCCCGGGCCTTGCCCAGCACCACGGGGTTCACCGCCTCCAGATGCGAGGGATTGGCAGCCAGCGACACCACCACGCGCTGTCCGCTGCTGTTGGTGCGCTCAACGTCGTAACCCTTGTGATACTTCACGTCGCCGTCGCCATACACCGTGTCGGGAATATAATTTTCCGAAAACTCCTTGAAGATCGATTCGATCGACTTGCCACAGGTGTTGACCAGCACGTTCAGCCGTCCGCGGTGCGCCATCCCCATCACGATTTCCTCCACGCCGCGCGGGGTCGCATCCTCTACCACCGACTCCAACGCCGCAATCAGCGTCTCTCCGCCTTCAAGGGAAAACCGCTTCTGCCCGACATAGCTCCGGTGAAGGAATTGTTCGAAACCCTCGCCGCGAATAATGTCGGTGAGAATGCGGATTTTCTTCTCGCGGGAAAAATTCGGTTGCAGGTCGCAGGGCTCCATCCGGTCCTGCAGCCATTTGCGCTTTTCAAAATTTTGAATGTGCCGGAACTCCACGCCGATGTGCCCGCAGTATGTCCGGTGCAGCCGCTCCAAAATTTCCCGCAACGGACGGGGTGAGCCGTCCAAATAATCGCCGGTGGTAAACTCCCGCTCGGGGTCAATCCGGTCCAGCCCCAGCGCGTCGAGCGAGAGCTGGGCATTGCTCGTCGCCGAAAGCTGCAGGGGATTCAACAGCGCCTGGGTGTGCCCGGTAAATCGGAAAGCATTGATCGCCGTCAACACCGCCGCCTGCTCCATGCTGCAATCCACCCGGGCTTCCGAAATCGCCGAAGCCGGCGCATTCCGGGCCGGAGCCGGGCGAGCTTGGGCCAGCTCGAAGCCTTCGAAAAACGCCCGCCACTCGGCGTCAACGGAAGCGGGGTTTTGTGTCCACCGCTGGTAATTTTCGTCAACGACGTCGGCGTTCAGGCGCGTCGCAAAGCTGGGATTTCGCATGCAGAAAAAAGAATGGTACAATCAAGGGATCTGCGCCCAACCTAGCTGGCCATTTTTAAAAAACAAGAGGAAGCTGTAAACTCTGGCGATCTCGCCTCACGCCTTTCCGCCGCGCAGGGCAAACAGGCTCTCCGGCCAGGTCGTGCCGGAGTTCAGCGCAAAGTGGCGCGGCGGAATTTTCGCCCGGCGGCC
>CALNBE010000190.1 GCA_937874455.1 uncultured Opitutia bacterium
AAACCCGGTTTTTGATCGTTTTTGGAGCCTCCAAGACCGCCACGATCGCCCGCACCGCATCCTCCCGGTGCAGATAGTTGATGAGATAATCCCCCCGTCCGGGGATCACGCCCTCGCCCCGCTGGATATCGGTTAAAAGGTGATGCCGTCCCGGACCGTACAGTCCGCCCAGCCGCAAAACAAAAAACCGTTTCGGCGAATGGCTCGGAGGAAATTCCGTCCAGACTTGCTCCGCCTTCACCAAAATATCCGCCTTGGGATCACCGCCCACCGGCGAATCCTCGTCCACCTCCTCATCATGGTCCTGCGTGTAAACCCCAGTGGTACTGGTGTAAACCAAGGTGCCCACCCGACCCCGGCGCGCCCACTGTCGAATCGAGCAATTTCCATCCACATACGTCCGCGCATAGTCGCCGCCCGAGGCGCTTACCACGTTCACCACATAATCCGCGGTCGGAGAAAGCCGCTCGTGCCAGTCCGTTTCAGCAACATCCCCCACCGCCGTTTCCACGCCGCGCGCCCGCCAAAGAGCCGCCTGCTGTTCTGTGCGCACCAATCCCGCCACCTGCCAGCCTTCAGCCAAAGCGAGCCGAGCCAAGGCAGAACCAAGGTATCCGAGTCCAAAGATGACAAGACGAGGATGCTGCGGCATTATGGAATCAGATCGTCCAATCAACTTCTGGCGAAGGAATCGATCTAATTTTTTCCAAAACCTGCGCCACGCATTCCTCCACACTCTGCAAATCCGTCCGCAATTCGAGCTCCGGCTCGTCCGGCGATTCATACGGCGCGCTGATGCCGGTGAAGTTCTGAATTTCCCCAGCCTTGGCCTTGGCGTAAAGCCCCTTCGGATCGCGCTGCGCGCACACTTCCAACGGGCTGTTCACAAACACTTCAATAAACCGCCCCTTCTCCACACGCTCCCGCACCGCATTGCGCGAGGCATTGCTGGGCGAAATCAGCGAGATGATCAAAATCGTTCCGGCGTCGGCAAAGTGCCGGGCGATTTCCCCCGCGCGGCGGATGTTTTCCGCCCGGTCTTCCTCCGAAAAACCGAGGTCCGAGTTCAACCCGAGACGCAAATTGTCGCCGTCGATCCAGTAAACCTGCCGTCCGAGATCGAACAACTGGCGCTCCAATTCCCCCGCGATGGTGGACTTGCCCGAGCCGGAAAGCCCGGTCAGCCAAACCACCGCGCCGGGATGCCCGTTGCGGACTTCCCTCGCCCGGCGGTCCACCTTGCCGGTGGTCGGGTGCAGGTGCGAGCGCAGTTGCTCCGCCTTCTTTTCATCCACCAGCAAAATTCCTCCGCCCGCAATCTGCTGGTTGTCCAGCAGCACAAAGCGGCCGAGCGGGGAAATCGCGTCATAGGAGTCAAAGGCCACCGGCTTCTGCGTCCGGATCACAATGTCCGCCACCTCGTGGCGCGCGACTTCCAGGCTGTGCCCTTCCTTCGACTGCGTGCTGGCCAGCGAAACGGAATCCACCACGCGGTCGATGCGGCTGATCACGCACGAGGTCTCCTGGGTTGCCAGCCGCAGGCGGTAGGTGCGCTGCTGACGCAACGGTTCCTTACCGAGCCAGAAAATTCGCGCCGCCAATTCCTGCGTCACAAATGGCGGCTGTTCCGCCGGGGCCGCCACCGCGCCGCGTTCGACGAAAATTTGCTCCTCCAAAGTCAGCCCGACCGACTCGCCCGCCACCGCCGAGGCCAGGGGAATTTCCGCGCCCCACGCCTCCAGCGCCTTTACCGTGGCGGTTTTGTTTCCCGGCTGAAAAACGATTTTGTCTCCGGGCCGCACCCGGCCCGCCTCGATGCGTCCGGCGAAAATCCGCCGGTCGTCCCAGCGGTAAACATCCTGCAACGGCAGGCGCAGCGGCTTGTCGTCGAGCACTTCCGTGTTGGTGAATCCGTCCAGCGCCTCCACCACGGTCGGGCCTTTCCACCAGGTCATCTTGTCGCCGCGACCCGCGATGTTTTCGCCGTGCCGCGCGGTGATCGGGATGAAGTGCTGCGGGGTCAGGCCGAGCGTGGCGAGGAACGCGGTGTATTCCTTTTCAATTTCCTGAAAACGCGCCTCGCTGTAATCCGAGAGGTCCATCTTGTTCACCAGCACAATCAGTTGCTTCACGCCGAGCAAACTGAGCAGCAGCGCGTGGCGGCGCGACTGGTCTTGCACGCCTTCGCGAGAGTCAATCAGCAGAAACGCCGCCGAAGCCGAGGCCGCGCCAGTCACCATGTTTTTCAAAAACTCCCGGTGCCCCGGCGCGTCGATGATCGCGTAATCGCGCTGCCGCGTGCTGAACAAAATCCGCGTGGTGTCGATGGTGATGTTCTGCTCCTGCTCCTCCAGCAGGGCGTCGAGGAGGAAGGCGTATTCAAAATCCATGTTTTCCGCCGCGCAGGCTTTTTGCACCTGCGCCAATTTCCCATCCGGCAGCGAATCGGTGTCGGCGAGCAGACGTCCGACAAACGTGGATTTGCCGTGATCCACATGCCCGACAACGACGATGTAAAAGCGATCCTTCTCCGGTACGGGCAACAGGCCGGTTTCCTTTGCGCCGCCCAGCGCCGCCGTGTGTTCGCGGGGGAAAAAGGCGGGGGTGCCGGAGGTTGCGGCATACTGGGCGGGCGGTTCTTTCAAAACTTGAGCGGACATTTTCAAAAAAAGTTAAGGTTAAAAAACAGGCGGGAGCGGCTCACATGAAGCCCTTGGCGCGGAGTTTTTGCATCGCGTTGCGCTCATGGTGATCCTGGGCGCGACCGGAGCGTTCGCTGGTTTTGGTGTGCCGCAGCTCCTCGATGATGTCGTCCACGGTCCGTGCCTCCGAGGGCACGGGATGGGTGATCGGCCAGCAGCCGAGCGAGCGGAAACGTTTTCCTTCGCGGGCAAAATACAGTCCGGGGATCGGGATGTTTTCGCGACGGATGTAGAGCCAGATGTCCAGCTCGGTCCAGTCCAGCAGCGGCTGCACACGCACATGCTCGCCGGGGCGAACGCTGGAGGTGAACTGATTCCAGAACTCCGGCGGCTGATCCTTGTAGTCCCACTCGAACTCCGCGTTGCGCGGCGAAAAATACCTTTCCTTCGCCCGCGTCGAATCCTCGTCGCGCCGGATGCCGGTGATCAGTGCCTGCCATTTGAACTCCGAAATGGCCCGCTGCAGCGCCACGGTTTTCAACTCGTGCGTCACCGTCACGGGATCGTAATTCTCATAATTGACGCCGCGCGCCACCGCCTCGTCGTTCACCCGCACAATCAGGTCAATGTCATGATATTCCTTCGCCCACTCGCGAAACTGGTACATCTCGGGAAACTCGAAGGTGGTGTCGATGTGCAGCAAAGGAAAGGGGATTTTCCCGTAAAACGCCTTGCGAGCGAGCCAGATCAGGACGTTCGAGTCCTTGCCCATCGACCAGGGCATGGCGATGTTTTTGAAGTAATGATAGGCTTCGCGAAAAATGAAGATCGATTGCTGTTCGAGTTTGGTGAGATGGTCCATGTGTGTGAAAAATTGATTCTGCGCGACGGAAACTCCGGCGCTATTGCTTCTGCAAAAAGGTGTGGATGCCGCATTCCTTCTTGCCGAATCCCGTCCAGCGGCCGGCGCGTTCGTCGCCGCCTTCGCCCACCGCGCGGGTGCAGGTGCGGCAACCGATGGAGCGGTAGCCTTGGTCGTGGAGCGGGTTGTAGGGGAGTCCGTGCGCCCGGATGTGCGCCCAGACTTGCTCCCGCGTCCAGTCGGCCAGCGGGTTGAGCTTCCACAGCCAGCGGCCGGAGGGCGTTTTGTTGAGTTCCAAAATGCCCGCGTCCGTCCGGGTCGCCGCCTGCTCGCGGCGCACGCCGGTGATCCAGCAGTCGAGCGTCTCCAGCTTGTCCTGCAAGGGCTGCACCTTGCGCAACTCGCAGCACAAGTCCGGGTCGCGCTCCCAAAGTTTTTCGCCGAAAAGTTTCCCCTGCTCCGCCAGGGAATAATCCGGCCGCAAACTTTCAACGCGGATGCCCAGGCGCGCCTCCAGCTCGGCTTGCAGCGCCAGCGTCTCGGGGAAGAGCAATCCGGTGTCGAGAGTGAAGGCCCCCAGCGACAATTTCCTTTGCGCCACAAGGTGGAGCGCCACGATGCCCGCGCCCTGAAAACTGGTGCCGATGGCCGCGCCCGCGCCGAATTGTTCCGCCGCCCAGGCCAGCCGCTCCGCCGCCGGCAATTTTTCCAAACGCCCATTCAGCTCCCGCACCGCCTCCGGCGTTGTGGCCAACGACGAGGGAGCGAGATTTTCCTCCGGGATGTTCATGCGTTTGAAAGAATTTCCTCCGCGCCCTACCCGGCCACCGCGATTTCCGCCGCGCGTTCGCGCAACAGCACCCGCTCGGCAAAGTCGCCGAAGTGCTCGCCGACCAGCCGCTCACTTTTGTAGCGCGCCAGCACTGGTCGCAGCTCCGTGGCGAAATCCTCCAACTTCACATTTTCGCGGTAAACCTGGTTCAAGCGCGTGCTGGTGTGATTTCCTCCGAGCATCAAATTGTATTTGTTCGGCGCGCGTCCGATGAAGCCGATCTCGCCCATGTAGGGCCGGGCGCAACCGTTCGGGCAGCCGGTCATGCGCACCGAAATTTCCTCCGAGGCCAGCCCCGTTTCCGCCAGCAGCACTTCGATTTCGTCGATGACTTTTGGAAAAACCCGCTCCGCCTCGGTCAACGCCAGGCCGCAAGTCGGCAGCGCGGGACAGGCCATGCCGGCACCGCGAGTGCGCGAAAGGTTTTCGTTCACGCCGACGCCGTGCTTTTTGAAAAGTTCCGTGACCGCTTCGCGCTGCCCCGGATCGATGTCGCCGAGGATGATGTTCTGCGAGGGCGTGAGGTAGAGATAAGGATGGAACTGCGCGACGACTTCCCGCAGCGCGGTCTTCAACGCGTGGCCCGGCACGTCCTTGATCCGGCCCGTTTCCACAAAGAGCGTCAGGTATTTTTTCCCGTCCAACTGGTCGTGCCAGCCAAACTGGTCGCCTTGAAAAGTGAACGGTGCCGGGCGCGCGGGCGCAAAGGAAAATCCCAGCCGCGTCTCCACTTCCTGGGTGAACCATTCCACGCCTTTTTCCTCCAAGACATATTTGAGCCGGGCATGCCGCCGGTTGGTGCGGTCGCCGAAATCCCGATGCAAAGTCAGCACCGCTTTGGCCGCCTCCACCACCTTGTCCCGCGGAATGAAACCGATCACGCTGGCCAGGCGGGGAAAGGTTTCCGTGTTGCCGTGCGTCGATCCGAGCCCGCCGCCCGCCAGCAGATTGTAGCCGGCCAGGGCGCCGTTTTCCACCACAGCCACAAAGCCGAGGTCGTTGGTGAAAATGTCGGTGTCGTTTTGCGGCGGCACTGCGAAGCCGATCTTGAATTTGCGCGGCAGATAGGTCTTGCCGTAAAGCGGATCCACCACCGTGCCGTCCGGTCCGGGATTCCCCTGCGGGATCGGATACGGATTTTCCCCCGCGCTTTTCGCCGCGGCGATCAAGTCACTCAAATCCTGCTCCAGCTTTTCGCCGTCGATCCATATCTGGTGATAGGAGGTGGCGACGGGGATCAGCGCGCGAGTCACCGCAAACGCGTCCGCCACCAGCGATTCATGCACCGTCGTGCCGACTGGCGCGGGGGGCGCGGTGACGTTGCGGTTCACGTCGCCACAGGTAGCGATGGTGGTGCTGAGCGATTCGTTGATGGAATGAATCAGCTTCCGCAGTCCGCCCTTCACCACGCCGTGAAATTGAAAGGTCTGCCGGGTGGTCAGGCGCAGCGTGCCGTTGGCCAGCTTCGTCGCCAGCGCGTCGTAAACCAGATATTGCTCCGGCGGCACCACCCCGCCCGTCTGCCGCGTCCGCACCATCACGCTATACTCGCGCCCGGTGCGCCGCTTGTCCCGGTCATCCTGCTGATAGATGCCGTGAAACTTCAGGAACTGGTTGTCGTCCTCCGAAAATTTCTCCGCGCCAACGTCGTCCAGCGTAGCGGCGATGGTCCCCGCAAGCGAGGGACTTTCGGTTTTCAAAATCTCGTTGCGTGAGGGTGGTTTGATTGCGTCTGCCATGAAGTGAGGGAACTTTTGTTTTACAAATTGACATCTTTAGTAAAGAAACAAACTTTGCCGTCAAGTAACTTTTTGAAGTAAAAAACAATACTTTAAATTAATCCACTTTACGCCAACAACTTCATGGATTCCTCGGAAAAAATTTCCTTTGCGCTTTCCCGCGAAAAACCGCTTGTCTCCCTGCTCGGAGCTGGCCCCGGCGACCCGGAATTGCTCACTGTCCGCGGGCTCAAGCGCCTGCAAAACGCCGAGGTAGTGATCTACGACGATCTCGCCGGAACGGCACTGCTGGCGCTTTGTCCGCCCACCGCGGACAAAATTTACGTCGGCAAGCGCTGCGGCGCGCACAGCACGGCGCAAGAGGCGATCAACGATTTGCTGGTCGCCCACGCGCAAACCGGGCGACGCGTGGTCCGGCTCAAGGGCGGCGACCCATTTATCTTTGGTCGCGGCGGAGAGGAAATCCTCGCCCTGGCGCGGGCAGGCATCCGCTGCGAAGTGATCCCGGGCATCACCGCCGCCTCCGCCGCCGGGGCCGCGGCGCAAATCCCGCTCACCCACCGCACGCTGTCCAGCGGAGTCTTGTTCCTCACCGGCCACGAATGCGCGAAAGCCTCCGACCCGCTGGCATGGGAAAAACTCGGCGCGCTGGGCGTCACGCTCTGCCTCTACATGGGCGTAAAAAATCTCCCCGCCATCTCCGGCCGTCTGATCGGCGGCGGTCTCTCCGGCAACACCCCGCTGGCAGTGATTTCCCATGCCAGCCGGCCCACCCAAAAAGTTTTCCTCGCCACGGTGCGCGAGGCGGCGGAGGGACTGCTGGAAGAACGCATCGAAGCGCCCGCACTCGTCATCATCGGCGAGGTCGCCCGCATTTCCTCCGCGGTGGAAAGCGTGCTGGCTGAGGCCGCGACGCTGCCGGTCTGAGATTTTCCTCCGCCAGTTTGCCAGCAGACGGAACAGCCCAACCTTTCGGACTGCTCCACCATGCACACCCACGACACCCTCGCAGAAATCCAAGGTATTTACGGCCCCGTCATCGTCGCCGAGCGCGTCCTGCAGAAACTCTGGTGGAGCGGAGAGTTTCAGCAAGGCACCCTGCACACCCTCTCGGGGAAAAAACTGGAGCGGCGACATCCCGGACGCTGGAACAAGCAAGAGGGCCCGGACTTCATCGACGCGCGTTTGCGGCTCGACGGAGAAGAATTGCAGGGCGATGTCGAAGTCCATTTTTACGCCGAGGACTGGTTCGCCCACGGGCACCACACCGCGCCGAGTTTCGACAACGTGGTGCTCCACCTCCTGCTGTTTCCGCCGCGGGAGAACCGTCCACTGGTCACACGCTCCGGGCGCCAGCCGGAGATCCTGGTGCTCCTGCCCTACCTTCCCGAGGACATTGAGGACTATGCCAACCGCGAGACATTGCTGTCGCTGGAAACCCGCGCCCGCTCCGCCTGGCTCGACGCGCTGCTGGAAATTTCCCTCGCCGACCGCGCGCCTTTCCTCCGCGCCAAGGCCCGTTTGCGCTGGGCGCAAAAAGTCCGTTTCGCCCGCCAGCGGCTCGACCGGCACGGCTGGGGGGAGTCCTGCCACCAGCTCGCGTTGGAAACACTCGGCCTCCGCCGCAACCGCGCACCGATGTCCGCCCTCGCCCAGCGGCATGCGCTGGCCGCCATGAAAAACCTTTCCCCGGAGGAACTGTTCGCAGAGGAAAAACCGCGCTGGAAACTCGCTGGCTTGCGTCCGGCCAACCATCCCCTGCGCCGTCTCGCCCAATACCAAAAAATCCTCGCGCAGGAAAACTGGCCAGAGGCGCTCCGTCGCTGGGGTCTGCTGCTCGCGGAAACCCCTTTGCCGGAACCGCCCCGCACCCGGCACTTTTCCTCCGCGCTGCGCACGCTTTCCGCCGCCGTGCTCCGGGATGCCGTCGGCGGCACCCGTCTGCACACGCTGGCCATCGACGCCTTTCTGCCGCTGCTCGCCGCGCAAAATGGCGCGGAGGAAATTTTCGCCCGCCACTGGCAGCACTGGCCGCTCGGCGATATTCCCGCGCGACTGGCGCAGGATTTGCGCGCGCTGCTGCCGGCGGAGGAAAACAAAAAAGCCCGCGTCGATAACGGGCTTTTTCAGGGATTGCTGCAACTCGGACAGGAAAACCTCGGCTAGTCCGCAGCGCGTTCCTCCCGCCGCCGGTCTTCCTCCGCCACCTGGTCCAGCACGTCGATCAATCCCGTGCCGCGGGCCAGCGACTCGTCGTAAATGAACCGCACCTCCGGCGTGTATTTGATCTGCACGCGCTTGAACACCTCGGCCTTGAGTGGATTGCGCACCTTGTGCAGCAACTTGCGCGCCGCCTGCTTTTCCTCCTCACTGCCGATGACGGAATAAAACACGATCGCCTGCCGCAGGTCGGGGGAAATGTCCACGCCGCTGATGGTGATGCGCACCGACTCGCTCCGCCAGCGCGTATGCAGCACCTCGCTGAATTCGCGTTGCAAAAGCTGGTTGATTCGCGTGGTGCGCTGGGCCATCGGAGGAAATTAAAGCGCCGGGCGCACTTCGAGAATCTCGTAGCACTCGATCAAGTCGCCCACCTGGTATTGCTCGAAGTTTTCCAGACGGATACCGCATTCGTAGCCCGCCTTGACCTCGGTGACATCGTCCTTGAAACGCTTGAGCGTGTCGATGGTCGCGGCATGAATGACCTGGTTCTTGCGGTGGATGCGCGCATGGAAATCGCGTTGCACCCGCCCCTCGGTGACCATGCAACCCGCCACAAAGTGGTTTTTCCCATGCGGGAAAACAGCGCGCACCTCGGCCATTCCGACTTTGTTTTCCTTCAACTCCGGATCGAGCAGCCCCGACATCTCCTCCTTCACCATGTCGAGCAGCATGTAAATGATGTTGTGTCCAATCACCTTCACACCGGTGCGTTTGAGCAGCGGGCCGACACCGTTGTCCTGCTTCACATCAAAGGCCACAATCGCCGCGCCGCCCGCGTGGGCGACATTCACATCGTTCGGCGTGATCGGCCCGACGCTGGAAGCGATCACCTCCAGCTTCACCTTGTCGGATTTGATGGCTTCGAGGCAGCCGATCAGGGCTTCAAGCGTGCCGTTCACGTCCGCCTTGCACAGCACCTTGAACACCTTGTCCTTGGTCTGCTGAATGGCGGCCGTCAGGCGGTCCATGTTGGAAAGTTTGCTCAAGTCAGCCAGCTTGGCGGCCTTGGCCTCGTCAGCCTCTTCCTCCAGCGCCTTGCGCAGGTTGTGGGCATTTTCCTCCGCCAAACCGCGGGCCTCGCGCTCGTTTTTGCAAACGTGGAAAAGCGACCCCGGAGTCGGCGCGCCCGACCAGCCGAGCACCAGCGCGGGATTCCCCGGAGCGACGCCCTTCAGGCGATTCCCCCGATCATCCAGCAACGCCCGCACCTTGCAGTAGTGCTGGCCGCAGACAAAGGCGTCGCCGATCTTCAAAGTTCCCTTCTGGACAATCACCGTTGCGGTCGGGCCACGTCCGGTTTCCATCTGCGCCTCGACCACCGTGCCCTCGGCGGGGCATTTCGGATTGGCCTTCAGTTCCATCATTTCCGCCTGCAGCAAAACGGCGTCCAGCAACTCGTCCATACCGGTGCCTTTCAGCGCCGAAACCGGAGTTGTCAAAGTCGTGCCACCCCAGTCTTCCGAGGCGATGTTGCGCTGCTGCATCTGTTGCTTGATGCGGTCGATGTTCGCGCCCTTGGCGTCCATTTTGTTGATCGCGACGACGATCTGAACGTTGTTTTTCTTGGCAAACTTGAGCGCCTCGTCCGTCTGCGGCATGAAGCCGTCGTCCGCCGCCACCACCAGGATGGCGATGTCGGTAACTTCCGCGCCGCGTTCGCGCATCTTGGAAAACGCCGCGTGACCGGGCGTGTCGAGGAAGGTGATCCGTTTGCCCCGCTGCTCCACCGAATAGGCGCCAACGTGCTGGGTGATGCCCCCGGCCTCGCCCTGCACCACGCTGCTCTTGCGGTAAAAGTCCAGCAGGGTCGTCTTGCCGTGGTCCACGTGTCCCAGAACGCACACCACTGGCGGACGCGGTTCCAGCAGCTTCGGATCGTCGTGGTTCGGCTTCGGCGCTTCTTCCTTTTTCACCTGCGGCTGGGCTTCGCCCCGGTGCCGCACTTCCAGCGCGATGCCGTGCTTCTTGGCGATGCGCACCGCGACATCCTCCTCGATGGTTTGATTCATCGAGGCGAAAATCCCCATCTCCATCAACTCGGAGATCAGGCGGAACGGACGCAAATTCAGGGCAATGGCAAAGTCGCGCACCACGATCGGCGGGCGCACGGTGATGCTTTGCATTTCCTCGTCGAGCACCGCCGGGGCACTTTCCCCTGCGGGAGCAGAGGGAATAGCCGGCACCGCGCCGGGCGTCTTGTGCAGCGGCGGCGGCACGTTGGGCCGGGAAACAGGCGGCGGCATGGAGACTGGCGACTTGGCCACAGGCGGCGGCAGCGCGCCGGGGGTCTTCGCGACAGGAGGCAACGGAGCCGTCCGGCTCACGGGCGGTGGAACAGGCGCCGGGGCTTTCGCCACGGCGGGAGGAACGACAGGGGCGGGTTTGCTCACAGGAGGTGGCACAGAAACAGGGGGCGCGCCCGGAGCGGGCTTGCTCGCCGGCGGCGGCACGGGAGCCGGAGCCTTGGCCGCGGGCGGCGGCGGGACCGGGGCCTTGGCGGCCGGGGGTGGAGGCACCGGAGCTTTCACCGCCGGGGCCGGGGGCGCGGGTGGCATCTTGGCCACGGGCGGCGGGGTCTTGGCGGCGGGCACCGGAGCGGGTGGCGGGGTTTTGACTGCCGGAGCCGTTTTCTCCGGAGTGGCCGGTTTGGCCGATTCCTCCGCCTTCGCGGGTGCTTCAGGTGTCGCGGCTTTTTTCTCCGCGCCTTGCTCCGCGCCGGTCAACCTTCCCCGCACAAAAGCCTCCACCTCGTCCAAATAGGTTGTAGGAATGCTGTTGGAGTGCGTCTTGATCGGCAATTCCGGAAAGCCCTCGTTGATGATCGCGATGAGCTCTTTGTTCGAAACAGAGAGTTCTTTGGACAGTTCATTGACGCGTTTACTCATGAGGTGCTTTCTGGACTAAAAAATGTGAAGGGAAAAACGGCGGCGCAAACCGGCTCAGGCAGCCGGCGGATTGGCGCGGGCGGTCTCCACGATGTCGATGATCATCGCGGCCTCGGCGGGCGAGAATTCTTCGTCCACCAAGTCCTCCGCAGAAACACCGTCGAAAGTTTCCAAGCTGACAAAGCCCTTTTGCACCAGACGTTCGGCCAGTTCGGGGCTGATGCCGGGGATATTGAGCAGGCCGGAAACAGCCTTTTCCAGCTTGGTTTCGAAACTGCTGTCGTGACGCTCTTCCTTTTTGATGTCGAGCCGCCAGCCCAAGATGCGCGAGGTCAGCTTGGCGTTCTGTCCCTTGCGCCCGATCGCGATGGAAAGGTCTTCCTCCGCGACTTCAAAGTGAATGCGGCGTTCCGATTCCACCAGATGGACATTGCGCGCCACGGCGGGCTTGATGGCCTCCTGCAACATTTGCACCGGATCTTGGTACCAGCGGATAATGTCCACCTTCTCGGAACCGAGTTCCTTGACGATGTTGCGCACCCGGGCACCGCGCGCGCCGACGCAGGCGCCGACGGGATCGACCTTCGGGTCGCGGGTGTCCACCGCAATCTTGGTGCGGTAGCCGGCCTCGCGGGCCAGCGCGGCGATAAACACGGTGCCGTCGGAAATTTCCGCCACTTCCAGCTCCAGCATCCGTTTCACAAAATTCGGGTGCGCCCGGCTCAAAATGATCTCCGGTCCGCGCGGCGTGGTTTCAATTTCCAGCAGCAGGCAGCGGATGCGGTCGCCCGCCATGAAATCCTCGCCCGGCGAGCGCTCGCGCGAGGGCAGCAGTGCCTCGGCCTTGCCGAGTTCGACAATGATGTCGCCGCGCTCGCGCCGCCGCACCACGCCAGTGACAATGTCGCCAACCTGGTCTTTGAACTCGTCAAAAATGCGCTCCTTTTCAAACTGCCGCACCCGCTGCATGATGGCTTGGCGGGCGGTCTGTGCCGCGATGCGGCCAAGATCCGAGGCGTTGATCGGCTTCTCAATCACGTCACCGATTTTCGGGTCCTTGGCATAGAGTGCCGCCGTTTTGATGTGAATTTCCTTTGCGGGATCCGCCACCGAGTCCACCGCGGTCAGCAACAACCAGGCCTCCAGCTTCCCGTTGCGCGGGTCGATGGTGATCTTGAGTTCCTGCCCGGCGTTGTATCCCTTGGCCGCCGCGTTCTTGATCGCGGCAACGATCGTCTCGATCATGTCGGCTCGGCCGATGCCTTTTTCCTTCTCCATGTATTCGAGGACGGACAGGATTTCGTTGCTCATAGTGATGTGACGGTGACTTGTTTAGAGGAAAAAAAAAGTGGGGTGTTCGCCCACTTTCTTTTGGAAAGATTTTTTGGTGTGCGGTGGTTGTAAACGCTGCCCCAGCGCTGTCAAGTGGTTTGCCGGGACACGGAGCAGGCCGCGGCAGCGCCGACCGTTTTTTGGATTTCCCATTCCCGGAAAAGCCCCACCATCACGCCCCTTTCCTCCGCTTCTTTTCGTGAACCCGTTTTTGCTTCCACCGGCCATCGACTTCACCGCCGTTTTTTTCGTCGGCATTTCCGGCGCGCTGGTCGCGGTGCGGCGCGGGTACGACATCGTCGGCATTTTCTTCCTCGCCCTCATCACCTCGCTGGGCGGGGCGTTCCTGCGCGACGGCATTTTCCTGCAGAACGGGCCGCCGGCCGTGGTCAGCGACGAGCGCTACATCCTGCTGATCCTCGCCGCCACCATCATCGGCACCCTCTTCCGCAATAAAATGCACAAGGTGGGCCGACTCGTTTCCCTGATGGACGCCGTGGGACTGGCGGCCTACGCGGTGCTGGGAACGACCAAGGCGCTGAGCGCCGGGATTCCCGTTTCCGGCTCCATCTTGGTCGGCGTGGTCAACGCAGTGGGCGGCGGGATGCTGCGCGACCTCTGCACCCGCGAGGAGCCGATGGTTTTCCGCCCGGGGGAATTCTACGCGCTGGTCGCCTTCTTCGGTGCCACCGCCTACGCCCTGCTGGTCAAAAACGAGCTGATGGACCCCACGCAGGCCGCCTACTTGTGCATCATTTTGATGCTAATAACCCGCTTTTTGACCATCGCGCTGAACTGGAAAACCCGCTCCTTCCAGGCACTTTACGGCGATGGCGTGGTGCTCACCGAGGGGCCGTTTATCGCGGTGCGGCAGGAGGCTGCGGAGAAAACGGCCGAGTTGGCCGCCCGCCAGGCCGCCCGCGAGGGAGCGGAGGAAAATCCGCCGCCGGCCGACCGGGATTGACCCGGAGGTTTCGCCGCGGAGGGAACTCCCTCCGCCATTGCCAGCCCGCATTTCTCCGGGCAAACCTTGCTTCCTAATTTCCTCCGCCCGCTGTCATGGACAATCCGTTCCTCACCACCTGCATCCTGCTTTTTCTGATCATCGACCCGGTCGGCAATCTGGTCGCCTTCGCCACCATTTTGAAAAACTTCGACGCGGCCCGCCGCCGCCGGATCATCCTCCGCGAATGCCTGATTGGCTGCGCCATCCTGGTAGTTTTTTCCCTCTGGGGCCGCGCCATTCTCTCCGCGCTGAATCTCAGCAATAGCTCCCTGGGCATCACTGGCGGCATCATGCTTTTCCTCATCGCCATCAAAATGCTCTTCAAGGACGGCCATGGCATCGCGGAGGAAATGGAGCACTCCGCCGCCACCGAGCCGTTCATCGTGCCGCTGGCCATGCCACTCTTCGCCGGTCCCGCCGCCATCGCCACCATCGTGCTGCGCGCCACCCAGTTTCCAGGGGCATCCTGGAGTTTCCTCGGCGCCACCCTCCTCACCGGCGCGGTGGCCACGGCAATCATCGTCTTCGGCGATCCCATCCTCAACCGCATCGGACACCGGGGCGTGAACGCACTGGAGCGGCTCATGGGGCTGCTCCTCACCATCCTTTCGGTGCAAATGATCCTCGACGGCATCGGCACCTTCGTCGCCGGGCTGCCCCGCTAACACCGGGCAATACTTGCATTGATTTTTTCAATGCCCACTTTCCTCCGAACTCCGGTATGCTTGTCGGCGTTTCTCCAACCGCATGAAATCCATTTCCTCCGCTCCCGCCGCC
>CALNBE010000191.1 GCA_937874455.1 uncultured Opitutia bacterium
GAGGGTGTCACTGAGTTTCTTGCTACTCGCAGTAAGGGCAGGTTTGGCTATTTTGGTTTTTCGTTTCATGGCATGATGTTTTTCAGATGAGCAAATTTTTCACTGACTAGGATTTCTTTGGGGACGTTTTCCCCACCGCAACCGGGGGGTGTCAGGAAGTACCTATACCCCCCCCTGTGCATGGGGTGTGTTGGGGTGGGTGCGGATGGTCTGCAGTGTGCAGTGCACTGTGCAGTGCCTATTATATATAGGCACACTGCACTACTGCACACCTGCCCACACAAGGACTGCAGTGCAGTCGAAAATGCACACCACTGCACTACTGCACTGATTTGCATAATCTCCATTGCATAAATTGGTTAGAAATAATGCCAGTTGCGAGCATCTCACTGCACTTACTTTGTGCCCAGCGCTCTTTTACCCCGAGTGCACACATGACTGCAGAAATGACGTCTTTTCGCTGGGAAAAAGTCTTCTTTCCGCCCTCGAAAACTTCCTCCGCAATCTCACGCAATTCGGCCTCTTTTTCCGCCTTTTTTGCTTTGGCTTTTTCTTCCGCTGGGGAGGTGCAGGAAACGTGCATCATGTGCTCGTCACTCCATTGGAAGCAGAGGGCTTTGTTTTCGGGGATGGGAGCACCGCGCATCTGTTCGCCGTAAACCATCGTCACCCCGTCTTTGACTTTGAGGATGATGTTGGATTCGGCTTTGCGCATCCCTTGCTTGCCAAGCCAGCCGCGGGCGGAGCTGTTGGCATTGCTGCCCTCGTTGCTGTGCACGACACCGATGATCGGGCAGTCAAAGCGGATGGCGAACTTGTGCAGGTCGAGAAGCAGGGCGACGCATTCCTTGTCGTCGTTGATGCTGGTCACCATGTCGGCAACGCCGTCGATCATGACAGCGAAGATGCCGCCGTGCTTGCGGTTCATCTCTTCAAGGATGAGGGGCAGTGCTTCGCGGATTTCGGAGGGAGACATGCCGGTGACGCAAAACGATTCGATCCAAGGCGGCATGGTGTCGATGCCGGCGCGTTTGAGGATGCGGCGGGCGACTTGGTCGGCGTCATAGGTGCTTTGCTCGGTGTCGATGCGCAGGAGGCAGCGGCCGCGCGGACGGGTGGAACTGGCACCAAGAGTGTCGGCGGCGGGCAAGGAGTGCTCGGCAATGATGGCGGCGGCAGTCCATGCGCTGAGGAAGGCGGTTTTGCCGGTCTTGGCTTGGGAGGTGATGAAGGTGAGGTTGCCGGGGGTGGAAACGGGAACGTCTCCGAGAAAGAAGCGCGGCTCGGGTTTGGCCGGCGGCTGTTCCATGTCGAGGCGGCAGGCAAGGAACTTGGCAAGGAGGTGTTCGTTGTTGCCGGTGCCAAGCACGCTTTGGCGGAGTTCTGCGACGATATCGGCAAAGCGTTCCTCGGCTTCAAGGATCATCCCCTCGCGGTTGAGGTTGATGGCAGCGGCAAACAGGTCGTTGATGCGCTTGTCGAGGAAGTCGGCATTGCTGGCGTGGGTGACGTTGATGCCGGGACTGTCTTCCACGCCGCCGTTGGCAGCGTGGCGCGCGGCAAGTTCGTCGGGATCGTGCACCGGGTCGTTGTCGGCCGTTTCGGGTGGCGGTGTTGGCTGTGGTGCCTTGGTCGAGGGCGCAGGTGTCGGGGAATTGTTCGTTTTCATAAAGGGAGCCGTTTAAGGAAATGTGCGGGCAGTTCCGGGTGAAAGGGATTGCTGGCATCAGGGGTGATGCAGTCATTGAGGTCTTTGCCGCCGGAGGCGGGCAGGAATTGGGAAAGGTTGAAGGCATCAACGGTAGCGCCAGCGGCGCGCAGTTCGCGGGCACGGTTCACGCAGGCGGCTTTTCCGGCAGCGTCTTGGCGATAGATGAGGCGGACGTGCTTGCCCTTGAACAGCGGCAATGCCTCGGGGCTGATGCCGATGTTTTCCCCCATCAGCGCGACAACACCGATGCGGGAAAGGGGTGCTTCCATGAGGCAGAGCAGGGTAAAGGTAGCGAGCAGGTCGGGGCCGCCAGCGGCGAACAGGACGGCGTCATGCTCCCAGATGGTGGCGGTGCCGACTGGCCAGCCGGAGGCGGAACCGGGCAAGGTCTTGGCCTTCTTGCCGCCGATGTCTTGCCAGTGCTGCCCGTCCATGCGGCGGGCTTGGGCAACACGTCGGCAGTCGTCGGTGAGGATCCATGCCGGGTGCTCTTCGTCAGCATCCCATACGTTGCCAAAGCGAAGCAGTCCGCGGTCACTGGCAATCTGCAATCCGGCGAAGCAGGGCAGGTGTCGCTGTTGCTGCAACGTCGCCAGGGCGGAAAGGCTGCCAGTGTGCAGGGCAGGCGGAAGTTCAGTGCCATTGATGGCGGTCTGTGGCGCCGCCGTTGTTGTCTTGGCGGATGCTGGCAACGATGCCGCCGTGCTTTGTGCTGGCAGGACAGGGCGCGGAAAGATCAGGCGAAGTTTTCCTCCGTTGCGCTGAATGCGACGGCGTCCAGCGGCGGCAGGGTCAAAGCCGTATTGCTGGGCGTAGTGCACAAGCGTCCCGACGCCGATTTGCTTGAGCCGTGCTTTCCATTTCTCGGCGTATTCACCGGGCTTTTCCTCGGGCGACCATTGCATGAGCAGGCGCGTCCCTTCTTCCATTGGCAGCACCGTCCAGACGGCGGAAGAAATACGAAGCCAATCGTCATAGTCAGGCTTGGGCGGGATATAGCAGAGCATTTCCAGCAGCTCGCCCGCGGAGGTGTCAACCGGAGGCCGCCAGCAATCGGGCATACGTCCGCTTGGCTTGCTCGGTGTAGTTGCTGCCAGCGGCGGCAAAATTCGCGCATCTGGGTTGAGCCAGGGCATCGGGTCATGACTTACGAAGCACAGGCGCAACGGGTCTTTTGTGCTCCGGTCAATTTGCAGGCCGTAGCGATCGAGGAAGTGTTTTTCTACGGCGGCGAAGCTGGCAGCGTGCTTGGTCACGTCGGCCTCGATGCGGATGAGGCATTTTAATCCCTCGCCGGATGGAGAAACAAAAAATGCCGCAACGTACGGGTCGGCGCGCAACTGTTCCTTTACGGTCTCCATGTCTTGCAGCTGCTTGTTGTCCTTGCGGTCGAGGTCGGCTTGCAGGAGGCCGCTGTGTGCTTCCAGCCTTTGCTCAATGGGTACGCTGGCATCACGGGTGAAGACGGTGCCAGACAATGACACCGCAGGCAGCCGACGCTTGGCGGCGGTGTATCCCTCCTTGTCGCCCTTCGCAACCATGAGCCGGAGTCGCTCAATCAACGCTTCCCATTCGTCCGACTGGATACGCTGCATGAGCGCACCAATGGAAAGCGTTTCCTCGGGTGTTTGGGCAAAGGCACTGGCAAAGAAGCTGACTTTCTCGGGGAACGTGTCAGTGTCAGTGCTGGCACCGCTGGCATGGAGTGATGCGACCATGTCCGGCAAGGTCAGTTGTTGCGCGCTTTGCTCATGGAATCCGCCGCGCCCGCTCTTTCCATCTGCACAAGCGTCGCGTTGATCCGTTGCAGAAACAGGCCGTACTGTTGCACAAGCATCACCGTCAGCGCGTTCATCTCTCCCGCCGGGCGGCCGCCCTTGGGGATGTCGATGTAAAGGCCGTGCCAGTAGATCCCCCCGTCGCAAAGGTGGCAGCCGATGATGGCGATGTAGTCCAAGCCGACAACCAACTGAAAGGCGTTCGGGAAGGTTTCGATCTCTTGCGCTGTTGCCGGCGGCCGCAGCACGCGCTCGGCGATTTCTGAGTAGATGTTGCAGTCGCGGGCAAACTTCTCCGCCGCCTCGTTCAAGACGAATTTGACAACGTACGTGCCGCCGACCAAGCCGGGTTTTGTGCTCGGATTGGCGGTTTTGTGATTGGTGTTCATCGTGTTGCGACTCCTTTTGGGGTGCCGCCATTGATGGCGAGCTTGAGCAGGGCTTCATCCGCCTCTTGCATCGGGATGAGCACCGTGCGGTGCCCGGTCTTGAGGAAGGGGATAATTCCGCGCTTCATCAGGCGTTCAACGTGCCGCCGGGAACAGCCTAGGCGGCGGGCGTAGCCGTCAGGTCGGGTAAAGCGGGAGCCGGTTTGATCGTCGCCCGCGATGGTGTTGGACGTGCTTAGTCGTTCGGTGGTGTGTTCTGTTGCACTCATAGTGCTTCCAGAATATCACCAACTCGGTGCAGCGTCTTGTGCGGGCGTGGGAATCGAAAAACCGTTCTGGACGCGCTCTATTTCGTCCGGTGCCGGGGATGCTTAAATGTCCAGCTCTGCGTCTCTGTGCAGCGGGCGGGGAAAGGCAGAAAACAGGGCAAAGCAACCCCTCCTCTTCCCCCTTGAACCCCTATCCCCGCCCCGTTCATTGCCGCCTTTCCTTGCAGGAAAATGAGTGCTCGGAGTATGGTTGGCAAGTGTGAATAACCCTGTGAATAACCTTTCTTCGGGAATGCTTCGGGCGGCTATTGTCAGAAATGGGGATTTATTGGCGTTTATGTGCGGGCAACTCTTGGCGGCGTTGTTTTTGAAGAAGCAGTTGACTTTGTGTTTTGTGATACTACTCAGTATCGCATGCCAAGAAAGATCCGCGAACTCGAAGCCGAATTGAAACGTGCGGGGTTCATCATCGAACCGGGAAAGGGCAGCCACCGCGTGTGGAAAAAGGGCAGTGTTCGTGTGACGATGTCGGGCAAGTCCGGTGCGGATGCGCACCATTATCAAGAGAAGGATGTCAAACAAGCCCTCCTGAAAATCAAAGAAAGCAACTAACCATGAAAAAGCAGATCAAGGAAAAGTCCGCGCAATACCTCAAAATCGTCAAATGGTCGGATGAGGATAAGTGCTACGTCGGCACTTGCCCCGGCCTGTTCTTCGGCGGTTGCCACGGACAGGATGAGGTGGCGGTTTACAAGGAACTGTGCGAGATCGTCGATGAGGTCATTGAGAACATGATCAAGGGAAAGGAAAAGTTTCCCGAGCCGACGGCCAAGGAGTACAGCGGGAAGTTTCTTGTGCGCGTGAAGCCGGAGATTCATCAACGCGCGGTGCTGGCGGCTGCCGAACGGCATCAAAGCCTCAACGCCTTTGTCGGCGAGGCACTGGCAGAGGCAGTTTCCTGATAGGTATGCGCGCAGGAGGCATCCGGTGGCAACAACGGTCGCAGCGGCTTTATTGTCTTTGCGCTGGTGCTGATGCTTCTCTCTCTTCCAACTTAGTCAGGATTTCCAATAATTCCTCTTTAGTGATTTCTTCATTGAGCACACGCTTGGCTAAGCCGTTGGCAAGTGACTCGTCTTTCTTGTAGATTTTGCTGAAAATCTCACTGCGCAAACGGCGCTCCTTTTCTTTCTTCTTTTGAAGAGCTTCATCTTTCTCTCGTTCCGGACGAGCCTCTTCAATTTCCACTATTGCACGAATACGGTTTCGCTCGTTCCACTCCATGCTATCGGGTTCTGCGACTCTATCTTTCACAATCAACAGGTCGCGTGTGAAAGGGATGATGGGAGGGTTTGAAGCAGTTGCCTCGGCAATGCGTCGTGCCTCACTTGGGGAATTGGCCCATATTTCTCCAATCAATTTTTTGCGGTCTTCGTCAATCTCGGGTCTCGCATTGAGCAACTGACGAATACGGACATAATCTGCCTTCAGTTCCGCCTGCTGTTGTTCATTGTCAAGTGGCGGCCAGCCAAAGATCGCATTGGAGATCAGCGCAAGGATGGAAACAATGATAAGCATTAACACGGCCATTGCACAGCCTGACGATCCGTCTCCACCTGTCGCTATCATCACAAATACGACAGGGGCAACTATCACGATGCCTAAAATAACACCTGCCGGATTGTCCGAAAAGTAGAAGACGGAGGCGATGGCGAGGCATAGGAAGAAGATGCAGGCGAGGCATCCGTATCCTTGTTTGTTGGTGAATGCATTGCCTTTTTCTGGGTCTGATGATTCTTTCGGCATAAGTTGGGGTCAGTTGGTTTTGCGGGAAGGTGTCGCCTGTCTTGTCTCGAACGGCACGTTCTCGGTCTCGGTGTGAATGCTGGCAGGTGTGAAGGAAAACCACTTCTCGGCGTCCCGTTTGCTGGCGACAGCGCGGTAATGGGATTTCACAACGGCGGGAGAATTGCCCATCTGGTCGGCGGTGGCATGAGTGCTGCCGGAGCGGGCGCAGTAGTAGGTGCCAAAGGAATGCCGCAGGCAGTTGTGAGGCATTTCAATGGGTGGCATTTGTGCCAGCATGGCCTTGCGCACCGCGGCCAAGCATCGAAGGTAGCAGGCTGGCGCGACAGGGCCGGAGGGCTTGCGGTGTGCCAGCAACCACTCGGCAAGGTTTTCCTCGATGTGCACCGGGCGGCGGACGTTGTTCTTGCTGGCGGCGGCGTTCACCTCGATCACCCGATCTTCCAAGCGGATGCTTCCCCATTGCAGGCGTTCCACCTCGGCAGTGCGTAGCCCGGCAAAGGCTTGGATGCAAAACGCCGCCATGATGTCGGCATGGTGCTCTTGCACGTGCCGGAGGATGGTGGACATGGCTTCGGCGCGGATAATGCCGGGGGCGTCCTGCACGGCCTTCTTGGCGTCCACCTTGGCAAAAGGGTTCTCCCGGCAAAAGCCCTCCTTTTGAGCAAAGGAAAACAGCACGGACACGGTGCGGCGGTAGTCGTTTTGCGAAGTCGCTTTGAGTTTGAGGGAGGTCAGCCAGCGGCGGGCTTCGTCGGCGGTGATGGAAGAACAAGAGCGTTTGCCGAACTTGGCGGCGAAGCGACCGCACTTGCTGCGCAGGTCAGAACGGTAACGATCAGACAAACCATCATTTTCTTTGATGTCCTGCATCAGGTCGAAAGCACGTTGCACTGTCACAGTGGATTCCGTGCGCTGCCGCTCCAAGTGCTCCAAGAAAAATTCCACCGCCTCCCCGATGGATTTGTCGAAGGATTCCAAGCGGGCCTTGTAGTCGGCAATTTCCCTTCGCTCGTCAGCTGACAGTGACAAGGAGCGAATGCCAGCGCGGGAGATGTCGGTCTCTAATTCCATCTTGCGACGTTCGGCGGCGGTGCGGCTGGGGAAGTATTCTCGGATGCGCTTGCTTCCCGGAGGGGTGCCGGAAAGCATGAAGCGGCTATTGCTCTTTTGAGGGGCGTTTTTGCGTTCAAATATCTTCAGCTTGGCAACTCGCATTGCTTTGCGAAAGACGACAAAAGGCGACCATGGGCAACTCAAAAGTGTCCACAGGTGACTATTTTGAAATATAAACCGCTTAAAATAGAGGATTTGTACTGACTACGGATCAGTCTTTAGGGGTTCGAGTCCTCGCGGGAGCGCCACCTTTAAGCCTGTAAGTTTCAATAACTTGCGGGCTTTTTTTTGTGTGATTTGATAGGGGGCCGGGTTTGCATGAAAATGCACAAAAAGGCAGCTAAAACCCCAAAAAAATGTCAACAGACTGTCAACATGGCTGGCAGCAGATTTGACAACGGGCGGGCAAAAGCTGGCAGACGTAACCGGGCAGCGTTTTAAAAATGTGACCTGCTCTCCTGAAACCGTAAAAGTTTGAACGAGAGTCTTGGGGGGAAATAACGGGACCTAAGACGATGAAAAAGCGATACAGTGAAGAACAAATCCTACGGATCTTATCCGAGGGGAATAGTGGCAAGCCGGTGGCGGAAATCCTGCGTGAGTACGGGGAAGCCGAGCCAAAACGGCTTCATCGAGTCGTTCAACGGAAAACTCCGGGACGAATGCCTCAACGAGAACGTGTTCCTGTCGCTGACGCACGCGAGAAGCCTGCTGGAAGAGTTTATAGTCGATTACAACGAAGTGCGACCCCACAGCTCGCTTGGCAAGATGACTCCCGGCGAATACAAACGCTCGCTCGGACGCCTGAGACCCCCTCGGGGAACTCAGGCCGAGAAGGTCACCTTGCCAACCCAATCTGCAACCAACAACCTCAACCAATCCTCAAACTCTCATTGAAACCGTCCAGCTTTGGGGGGGGCAGGTCAGCTAAAAAACGCCCACAGGAACCCCTTGGGCGTTTTTGGGAGGAGGGAAACTTGTTTTCCCGGTGTCAGGAATTCGGGTAAATTTCCTGCAGGAAGGATTTGATGTCGGCGATGGTCGGGCTTTTGGCGGTGCGGACGTAGAAGCCGGAGGTGCAGACCGCTTGGGTCAGCGAGGCTTCCATGGAGAGGCCGAGCAACTGGGCGGTCATGAAACCGGCGTTGAAGACGTCGCCCGCGCCAGTGGTGATCTTCGGGCTTTCGACGAAGGGGCCCGGCACCCACCAAGCGCCGTCCTTGGTGGCGACGGCGGCGGAGCGGGTCGGATGGATGACGACTGCGTAGATGCCGAGATGTTTGCGGATGGCGGTGGCCATTTCCTTGAGCGAGTCGGCGTATTCATCCTCGGGCGAGCCGCCGATCAGGCGGTAGATTTGCTCCGCCTCTTTGAGGTTGAGGCCGAGCACTGCTTTGCCGAACGGCGCGAAGGCGGAGAGTTTTTTCAGCAGATCCTGAATGTCTTCCTTGGTGCGTTTTTGCGGGTCGCAGAGGTCGAAGAAATAGAAACGGTTGGCGTTCTTCGCGGCTTGGGGGAGAATCTTGCCGGTGAGCAGTTCGAAGATGCTGTTGAGGTTGTTGAGCATCGTCCAATTGGTGGCGGCGATGAGGTCGGACTTGCTGACGATTTCCACCAAATCGGCCTCGGGGCAGGCAGCGAGCAGGTTCTCGGCGTTGACGTTGTCGAGGTCGCGCATTTTGCCCATCATCAGTTTGCCG
>CALNBE010000192.1 GCA_937874455.1 uncultured Opitutia bacterium
AGACGCCGATTCCGCCGCTGCCCCGGAATTGCCCTTGGGCACCGCGCAACCGGCAAAGGAAACCGCGCCCGCCCCCCTGCCCAGTTTCCCCATCATCGGCGAGGAATCACCCTCCACCCGAAAGGAATCCCCGCAAGAAGAGGCATTTATCTTTGATCCAACCAAGATAATCGCCCAATTTGCCCCCACAACCCCGCCCAAACCCAATTCCCAAACCATCGCCGCGACCAACGCAATTGCCGCTGAAGTCGCCGCCTCTCAACCCATCGTCATTGAGGAAAGCGGCAAGGTCGTCTCCAAACCCAATCCGCCCCGTCCCCAACTACCGCCCAAAAACAACCCGCCACTCCAAAACCCAAACCCCAATAAGGGTCCTCCCAACAACGGTGGAGGGAAGAAAGACAAATTCCGTGATCGGGACCGCGACCGAGATCGCAATCGCGACCGGGGAAATGACCGGGACCGTGGACCGCAAGGACGTCAATGGCCGTCCATCGCCCAGCGTGACTCGATGGACGAACGCGCCTTCTCCCTCGGCACCAACTTTGATTACGAAACCCTGAACACCCCGGACGGACTGGACGCACTTCTCACCCAAGCCACCTCGCTGACTGGCGAACCTATCAACTTCAACGACACCTACGCCCTGCCCATGCAGGAACTGCAGTCCATGGGCCGCGCTCTCGGCTGCCGTTGGCACCGCATGCCACCCCGCCGCGGCATGGTCGGCGAAGTGCTTTCCGCCGCTTTTCAACAAGGCCGCCCCATCCAGATACGCGGCACGCTGGAATTGCTGGAGGACGGCAACGGGCTGCTCGTTTACCTCTTCGACAACTACCGCATCCGCGAACTCAGCACCTTTATCCCCAAAACGCTGATCAAACAATTCGGCCTGCAACGCGGCCATGAAGTCGACGTCTTGGCCGTACCCGCCCGCGAAGGCGAAGCCGCCCCCATTGCGGTGCGCATCGACAAAGTCATGGGCGAGGATCCCGAAGCAGTGCTGGGCTGGACACCGTTCACCGAACTCACCCCTTATTACCCCACCAAGCGCATGCTGCTGGAGACCGACAACTCCGTCCCTTGGGACAATCTTTCCATGCGCTGCGTTGATTTGCTCTGCCCAATCGGCCTCGGTCAGCGCGGCCTCATAGTCGCCCCGCCCCGAACCGGAAAAACCGTGCTCCTGCAAGGCATGGCCAACTCCATCGTCCGCAACACCCCGGAAGCCCACTTGATCATCCTACTGGTCGATGAGCGCCCGGAGGAAGTCACCGATTTCCGACGCCAAGTGAAACAGGCCGAAATCGTCAGCTCCACCTTTGACGAAAGCGCCGAGAGCCATGTCCACGCAGCCGAGATGGTCATCGAACGCGCCCGCCGCATGGTCGAGGCCGGACGGCATGTGGTGATCCTGCTCGACTCCATCACCCGACTCGCCCGAGCCTACAACACCATGATGCCCAGCACCGGAAAAATTCTTTCCGGCGGTGTCGAATCCAACGCGCTTTCCAAACCCAAACGCTTTTTCGGCTCCGCCCGTAACATTGAGGGCGGAGGGAGCCTGACCATTCTCGGCACTGCCCTGGTCGACACTGGCAGTAAAATGGACGAGGTCATTTTCGAGGAATTCAAGGGCACCGGGAACATGGAACTCGACCTCGATCGCGACCTTGCCAACAAGCGCATTTTCCCAGCGCTCAGCTTCGAGCGCAGCGGCACTCGAAAAGAAGAACTGCTGTACCATCCGGACGAAATGCAAAAAATTTATTCGTTGCGCCGCGCCATGAAAGGCGTACCGTCAGTCGAAGCTATGGAAATGCTCATTCAGCGGATCAAGAAAACCAAAACCAATGCGGAGTTTCTTGTAACGCTCGCTCGATAAAGTAACGCTCATGGCTCTCTTTTCTCTTCAACAGTCCCCCACCTCTTTAACCCCCGCACCGGAGAAGCATCGTCGTGATTTCGGCAGATGATTACGTTCTACAACTAATCCAAGATCAGGGCATCGTCAGCCCTGCCACCGTTCAGGAGACCTATAGCGCCATTCAGGGCGAAGGTCTCACAGAGGGAGTCGACACCGCGGTCCTCAACCGGCTGGTGGAAAAAGGCGCTCTCACTTGGGATCAGGCCACCGCCGCGCTCGCCCGCGAATTTGACATGGAGGTGGTGGACATGGCCACCGTTCAGCCCTCGCCGGAAACACTTGAGTTTCTGGGCAAGGAGCTGGCCGAGCGCACCCATGTGCTGCCGCTCCAACTCCGGGGCAATGAACTGGAAATCGCCGTCGCCGATCCGCTCGACACCGAGACTATCGACGAGCTGGCCCGCCTTCTCAAGGTCACCGTCACCGTCAAACTCGCCACGCCCGAAGCACTCAACGAGGCCATAGCCCGCCACTATGGCGCCGCGCAAGACGGACAGTCCAGCGTTTATGAAGCAATTTTTGGCGACGGGGCCAACGCTGACTTGCGCGTCGACCTCCCCACTGGCAGCGAAGCCGGGGTTAAGGAGGAGGACGCCCCCATCATTCGCTACGTCAATTTGCTAATTACCGAGGCCATCAAGCGGCGCGCGTCCGACATTCACTTGGAACCTCTGGAAAAACGCTTCCGTGTCCGTTACCGTATCGACGGGGTGCTGCAGGAGGTGGAAAATCCGCCAAAACGCCTGCAAGCATCCATCATCTCCCGCCTCAAGCTGATGGCCGAGGTCAGCCTCGCCGAAAAACGCATCCCGCAGGACGGACGCATCCAAGTCAAAGCGGGCGACAAGGAAATCGACTTGCGCGTCTCCGTGCTACCCACCGTTTACGGTGAAAGCATCGTCATGCGTATTCTCGACAAGGAGGGCATCCGCCTCGGCCTCCCCGAGCTCGGATTTTTCTCTGACGACCAGGCCAACTTCCAGCAACTGGTTACCATGGCCGATGGAATTTTCCTCGTTACCGGCCCCACTGGATCTGGGAAATCCACCACCCTGTACGCCGCGCTCAACTACATCAACAAGCCCGACCGCAAGATCATCACCGTTGAAGATCCCGTGGAATACCAGATGCTCGGCATCAATCAGGTGCAGGTGCGCCGCGAGGTCGGAATGACTTTTGCCGCCGCCCTCCGCTCCATGCTCCGCCAAGCACCGAACATCATCATGATCGGGGAAATTCGTGACTTGGAAACTGCGGAAATCGCGGTCAACGCCTCGCTCACCGGGCACATGGTGTTCTCCACCCTGCACACCAATGACGCACCCAGCGCCGTCACCCGGCTGGTGGACATCGGCGTCAAACCCTTTCTCGTTTCCGCCTCCCTTCGCGGCGCGCTAGCCCAACGGCTGGTCCGCCGAATTTGCCCCAACTGCGCCCAGCCCTACACGCCGACTCCAAAGGAACTGACTTCGATCGGCATGAGTGAAACCGAGTCCGCCAATGCCAACTTTATGAAGGGTGGAGGTTGCCCCAAGTGCAACAATGTCGGCTATAAGGGCCGGCGTGGCATCTTCGAAATGTTCGTCGTCACCGATGAGCTGGAAGCCATGATTTACGGTGGGGCCACCTTGGTGGAATTGCGTCGCAAATGCCGCGAGCTCGGCATGCGCTCCATGCGCGAGGACGGCATCCGCAAAGTCGCCGCTGGCATCACCACCATTGAGGAGGTCCTCAACGCCACCGTTTCCATTGCAGAATAACAGCTTTCAGGGCCTGTTTCAATGAGCCTCAGCCTGCACGATCTCCTCGATTTTGTCGTGGAACATAATGCCTCCGACCTGCACCTCCATGTCGGCCAGGCACCCGCTCTGCGCGTGGTCGGGGAAATAGCCGCTCTCGAAGCGCCGCCGCTCACACCGGAGGACACCAAGGCCTACGTGGAATCCATCGCCTCGCCGCATTTTCTGGAACAGCTGGAAACACGCGGCAACGCCGACTTCGGCTACGATTTTCAAAAGGCCCGCTTTCGCGTCAGCATTTTCAAGGTCAAGGGAAACTACGAGATGGTCATGCGGCAGATTCCCAACCGACTTTTCACGTTGGAGGAACTCGGCCTGCCTGGAAAAATCAAGGACATTCTGCAACTGACGCGCGGCTTGGTGCTCGTCACCGGTCCCACAGGATCCGGCAAGACTTCTACGCTCGCCGCAATGGTCAATTGGCTGAACGAAAGGGAAAATCTCCACATCGTCACCATTGAGGATCCCATCGAATATTACCACCCACACAAGCACTCCATCGTCACTCAGCGCGAACTGCACAAGGATGTGGCCTCCTTCTCCGATGCCATCCGCGCCGCCCTCCGGCAAGACCCCGATGTCATCCTCGTCGGAGAAATGCGTGACTTGGAAACCATTGAGGTCGCTATCACCGCAGCCGAGACCGGACACCTCGTGTTTGCCACTCTCCACACTACGGGAGCTGCCCGCACCGTTGACCGTATTATCGACGCCTTTCCAGCCAACACCAAGGAGCAAATCCGCATTCAGCTTTCCTCCAACCTCGTGGCCGTCGTATCCCAAGTCCTCTGCAAACGAAAGGACGGCAGCAGCCGCGTCGCCGCCTTCGAAATCATGACAAACACCCCAGCCATCGCCGCCTCCATTCGAGAAAACAAAACCCATCGAATCGTCTCCGACATTCAGACCGGAGCCAACCACGGCATGATCACCCTGGACGCTTATCTGCTCAACCTCTTTTACCAAGGCACTATCAGCGCCGAGGAAGCCATAACGTATTCGCAAGACACCGACGAAATGCGTAAAAAATGTCTCACTAACCTGCCCCAGCCCTCTCCCCGTCATGTTTGAAGACCACAATGAGAGCATCAAGGACATCGTCCTCGAAGCAAACTTACTCAACGAGACCCAGGTCGGAAGCCTCTGGGACGCCCACCTGCAAACCGGCAAATCTTTCGCCGACACCTTGGTCGACTCCGGTTTGCTCGACCGCACCACGGTGTTGGAAGCGGTGGCCAAACACCTGAACGTCCCCTACATCCCCGTACCCCCCGAATTTGTTAGCGACGATTTGAAACGCATGCTCAAGCCCGAGCAGGCCCATAAATACAATGTCGTTCCCTATGCAGTCGATCCCAACAAGGTCACCTTTCTTGCCAAGGATCCGCTCAACTTCAGCATCGTCGACGAGCTGTCCTTCATCCTGCAACGTGACGTGGAGCTGGCCGTCACCGACCCTGACCTAGTGCATGCCGCTGTAGTCAAAACCTATGGCGACCTGCAATCTTCACTTGAAGATTTCCTTCATGAAATTGAGGACATAACCGGGCTGGATGAAAACGCCTCCGAAAGCGAAATTTCCTCCAAGGCCAGCCAGGCCCCCATTGTCCGCTTCGTGGATTTGGTACTGCAAGAAGCAGTCAAGGCCAAGGCCTCCGACATTCACTTCGAGCCGTTTGAAAATCAATTCCGCATCCGCTACCGCATCGACGGCGCGCTCTACGAAATGGCCCCTCCGCCCAAGAGCCTGGCCTCCTCGGTGATCGCCCGCGTCAAGGTGATGTCATCGCTCAATATCGCCGAACGCCGCATCCCCCAGGACGGCCGAATCAAAACCACCGTCGGTGGGCGTCCGGTCGACCTTCGTGTCTCCACCCTGCCCACCCAGTTCGGGGAAAGCGTGGTGCTCCGTATTCTCGACAAATCCGTCGTCAATCTGGATTTGGTCAACCTCTCCATGCAAGACGAAATCATGGAGGGCATCCGGGATTTGGTCAACCGCCCCAACGGCATCTTTATCGTCACCGGCCCCACCGGTTCCGGTAAAACCACCACCCTTTACTCCGCACTGCGCGAGGTAAACGTCCCCGAAGTCAAAATTCTCACCGCGGAAGACCCGGTCGAATACGAAATCGAGGGCATCATGCAGGTGCAAATCAATCATCAGGTCGGCCTCACCTTCGCCTCCGCCCTCCGTTCCTTCCTCCGCCAAGACCCCGACACCATCATGGTGGGGGAAATCCGCGACTTGGAAACCGCCCAGATCGCCGTGCAAGCCTCGCTCACCGGCCACGTGGTACTCTCTACCCTGCATACCAATGACGCCCCTGGCGCGGTCACCCGCCTCATCGACATGGGACTGGAGCCTTACCTCATCTCCGCCTCGCTCGAAGGCATTTTGGGCCAACGCCTGCTCCGTCGCATCTGCAAACACTGCCGCACCGCCTACGAGCCCGATCAGAACATCATCGATATGCTGGATGTCGATCCGCTCGAAATCGCAGACAAACAATTCTACTATGGCCGCGGCTGCTCCGAATGTTCCCATAGCGGTTACAAAGGCCGTCAAGGATTGTTCGAACTCATGATGATCAACGACCGCCTCCGAGAATTGATCACCGGCAAGGCACCAACCTTGGTGCTCAAACAATGCGCGATCGAAAACGGCATGCGCACTCTGCGTGACGATGGACTCCGCTGCATTTTTGACGGCCTCACCACCATCGAGGAAGTGCTCAAGTACACCTGATGCTATTCGCTTTCCCCTAGCAATTTCATCCTTAGCATAAGCACCCACATCTTTAACCTCTCTCACTTCATCCCCCCTCTCCATGGCCAAGTTCAAATACACCGCAATCGACGCCCAGGGCAAACAGATCGCCGGGCGTCTCGATGCCGCCTCCGAAGAAAAAGCGCGGGCCAAGCTCACTGGCCAGCGCCTCATGGTTACCAGCCTCGTTGCAGAAGGAGGTGCCAGCCTGCTCTCCCCCAAGGCCAATGGCAAAAAGAGCAAGGGATTTTCCTTCGGCAAAAAAGTCAACGCCGAGACTCTCGCCATCTTCACCCGTCAGCTTTCCACGCTCTTGCAAGCCGGCATGCCTTTGCTCCGCTCGCTGGAAATCCTCCACAAGCAGGAAAAAAATCCCGCTCTCAAGGAAGCTCTTGCCGGCATTTGCGAAAATGTCCAATCCGGAACCAATCTCTCCGACGCGATGATGCAATACCCCAAGCTCTTCGATCGTCTTTACACCAACATGATCAAGGCTGGGGAAGCCGGTGGTGTGCTGGATGTGGTACTCGACCGTCTGGCCAAGTTCATGGAAAAATCGGTCAAGACTCAGAAAAAGGTAAAATCCGCCATGGTTTACCCCGCAGTCGTGATCACCGTAGCCGTGATCATCGTGTACATTTTGATGGTCAAGGTGGTCCCCTCCTTCCAAAGCATGCTTTCCTCGCAAAAAGGTGCGGAGATGCCCGGATTGACCAAATTTGTGGTCGACATCAGCGACACCATGGTCGAATACTGGTACGTACTTCCATTCATTCTCATCTGCGGCTACTTCCTCATCAAAAGCATCTTTTCCAACCCCAAAGGAAAAAAAGTTTTCGATACCCTAATCTTTAGACTGCCCAAAATCGGCAACTTTGTGACCATTGTCGCAGTCTCCCGTTTTGCCCGCACCTTCGGCACATTGATGTCCTCCGGCGTCCCAATTCTTCAAGCGCTGAACATCACCCGGGACACCATGGGAAACCGCGTCCTATCTGACAGCCTGACCATGGTGCACGATCGAGTGCGCGACGGAGAGCCATTGTCCTCCCCGCTTGAGCAAACCAAAGTTTTTCCCGCCATGGTCACCAGCATGATTCAAGTCGGTGAGGAAACTGGCCAGCTTCCCGAAATGCTCAACCGTGTCGCAGACAACTACGACGACGAAGTTGACAATGCCGTCGGCGCCATGACTTCCATCATTGAGCCTTTGCTCATCGTTTTTCTGGCGGTAGTCGTCGGCACCATTGTCATCGCGATGTTCCTCCCGCTTGTGTCACTGATCAAAAACATGGCTGCCGGCTAATTTTTTCTCCCGCTTTTTTGCAAAGCCGCATCTCCACGATGCGGCTTTTCTTTTCCCCCTCGCTTCAATCTCGCCTCCACCAAGACAAACCGCACAAAGGCTGCATTCATATGCCAGAAAGCTCCGCCATCCGCGCCATGTTCGGGCAAATCGCCCGACGCTATGACCTCGCCAACCATGTTTTGAGCGGAGGAATGGATCGCTGGTGGCTGCGCTGTCTGATAAAAAAAGTTGCCCGGCTCCAACCGACACGCATTGCCGACCTCGCCACCGGCAGCGGTGATGTGGCCTTCGCCCTCTCCCGCAAAATTTCCTCCGCCCAAGTACACGGCCTCGACTTCTGCGAGCCCATGCTCAGTGAGGCGCGAAGAAAACTCGCCGATGGCGCGGGCGATCCGGCCCGAATCAAGTTCTCTCTCGGCGACTGCCTCGCCCTGCCACTTCCCGACAACTCCATTGATGCGGTAACCATCGCCTACGGCGTGCGCAATTTTGAAAAACGCGCCCAAGGTCTAAGCGAAATTCATCGCATTCTCCGCCCCGGCGGCACCGCCTTTATTCTCGAATTTACCCAGCCCTGGCTTTGGTTCCGCCCCTTCTACTACTTTTACCTCCGCTTCCTGCTCCCCGGCATCGCTCGTTTGGCCACCGGGAACCGCCACGCCTACGATTACTTGGTTGCCTCCATTGCCCGCTTCCCAGACAGAAAAAATTTCGCAAAAGAATTGAAGGAAATTGGCTTCACGGAAATCTCCCACGCCGGACTCACCGCCTCCATCGTCGCCATCCATCAGGCGCGCAAGGCACCCGAGTCCTAGATCTGGAAATCCAGAGGATATTCCTCCGCAGTGGAGTTTCCGGTTTTCTCCTTCCGTTTGTCGTAGAAAATTCGGATATCCGCCTCGCCTTCCAACAGTGTCGAAGCGCGCAGGAGAGCCCGTCGGGTTGAGACATTTGGATTGGTGGGATCCCCGGAAAAAATATTCTCCACCCCGATCACCTTAATGATCCCGCTGTTTCGCAGCACACGCATCACGTCCTCCGTGCAACCGCTGATCAAAAGATAGCGCCCTGATTTCTCCAAATACTCATGCAAAGTCTCCAACGCCATCACCGTCGAAGCATCCAGATTTCGGGCATTCTTCATGCGTAAAATGAACACCCGGATGTTCTCATCCTCGGCCTGTTTGCGCACCTGAGTGAGAAACACATCCGCCGCGCCAAAAAACAATTCTCCCTCCACGTGAATGATCGCGATCTGCGGGTTTGGCCGCTGCGCCTTGTCCGCCAGCGCCGCCAGCGAACCGCTGTCGTCAAATGCGTATTCCACCAGCATCGGCTCACTGGTCTTTTGCAGAAAAAGCGCCAGCGAAAGCCCGATTCCCACATAAATCGCCACATCCAGCCCCAAAAACAACGCCGCTCCCAACGTACCCCAAAACACCAGCGCATCCGATCGCGTGGACCGGCAGGCTACACGAATTTGGGGCAACACCACCATCTTGAATCCCACCCGGATCAGGTGCGCCGCCAGCGCCGCCAAAGGAATGTAATTGAAAATCGGCGTCACAAACAACAGCACCAGCAGCACCACCCCGCTGCTGAACATCGAAGCCAGCTGTGTTTGCGCCCCGCTCTGGTAGTTGACGGCCGATCGGGTGAAAGACGACGATCCCGGCACCGCACCGAAAATCGCGCAGGCAATGTTTCCCGCCCCCATCCCGAGCAACTCTTGGTTTGTATCCACCGGCCGCCCGCTTTTTGATGCGAGATTTTTTGTGATCGAGGCCGACTCCAGCATCCCAATAATCGCAATTGCCACCGCACTGCCAAAAAGCACTGGCAGAAGAGTTAAATGTTCAGGTGAAAAACTGATCCAGGAAAATTTCGGCACCCCCGCAGACAACGCCCCGATATCCCGCACCGTGTGGTATAAGAGCCCTGCTTCGGGGAAAACCCTCTGCACAATCACCACATTGAGCCACGACCACAAACCCAGTAAACCCAGCGTCACCAACGCCTCCGGCCAGTGCGGCTTCCACCGTCTCACGAGAAAAAAAACCAGAAAAGTCACCGCTCCAACTCCACAATCCGCCCACGCTATTTTCCCTCCCGCCAGCGCCATGCCCGTTTGTCGCAACACCCCCCAAAAGCCCGTCGATGGCACCCCCGGCACTCCCAGCAAATGCTGCAGCTGACTTACCGCCAGAATGAGTCCTATCGCCGCGCTATACGCGATCACCACCGAGCGAGAAATGAACTTCGTGACTTCCCCAAAATTTAATAACCCCGCCAGCAGCTGCACCGCTCCAATCAACAAAGCCAAATATCCCGCCAGCTCCAGCGGCGTCAATCCCGTCGCCACCCCGCTCAAACCGGCAATAGTCGTTGCCACAATCAGACTCACCGAACTCGTCGGGCCAAAAACATGATAGGGAGAAGAGAAAAACAACGCCCCTACCAACCCGCCAATCATCATCGCCGAAATCACCGGCAGCGGCGGCAAATTTAAAATCAGGGAAAACCCGATAGCCTGCGGGATGGAGACCAGCGTCAGCGTCGCCCCAGCCAAAAGGTCCGCCCGGAGCTTCTTCGCCGAATACCCCTTCAATTCCTGCCAAAAGGGGAATCGGATTTTCGGAATGCCTATTTTGACTGTCCCTCCAGATTCCGAGGGCGCTGACGCATCTGCCATGCCCATTCACTAATGAACCAAACCCGCACACTGCAAGCCTACTCCTGTATCCGTAATTGACAAAAACCCTCCAAAGGCAGCTAATTTCTCCTCGTGCACCGCATGGGCACAAACACACACAACAAACTCAACAACATTCCATCATGAAAAAACTCATCCCTGCTCTGGTTTTCGCCGCTGTCGCCGTCGCCGTCGCTGGTTGCGAAAAGAAAGAAAAAGCCCCCGAAGCTCCGGCCACTCCTCCGGCGGAAGCCCCTGCTGGCAAATAAGTCCTCTGCCATTTTTTGCCAAAGCCACGGGAACCCCCGTGGCTTTTTATTTGGGCATTGAGTTTATCCCCTTTCTCATTCCCCTGCCCGCATGGGAAATTTCATCAGCGACCAACTGACTAAGGCACTCAATCAAAAGATGCAGGGCATCGGCCAAGTCGATCAACTCGACATCGAAAACGACGTCATCAGAGCCACCCTCATTCTCAACGGCGAAACCGAACCGCTCCAACTGGAGGTGCTCGGCATACGCTGGGCCACCAAGGACGGCAAACTGAACATCTACTTCGAATCCGCCCGCGCTTCCAAAGTATGGATGCAGGGGCTTATCAACGCCCTCACCGCCAAGACCGGTCGCTGTATCAGCGTGCCGGATAAATTCAGCCTGACTCCGGTGAAAATGCTCTTTCGCAAGGCCTGAACCCACCCCGCGCTCGCGCATCAGCGCGCTCCAGCCACCACAGGCTCTCGTCCGGCTAGCCAGTCGTCAAATCGCTGGATCTGTCCAATTGTGCCTACCAGCAACAGGCTGTCCCCTTCCAGCAAAACTTCCGCTCCGGAAGGGTTGATGATGCGATTTCCCGCCCGCTCAATGGCCACGATACGCACCCCCGTTTTTTGACCAACTCCCAGCTCCGCGAAACTCTTTCCACGATGCGGACTCTGCGTTACCCGGCAAGTTTCCAGAATCGCATGCTCAAAAGTCTCTCCCGGCACAACTTGCTCCAGTTTTTCGGTCAAAAATTCACGGGCCTCCGCGATTCTCTCTCCCGTCCCCAGCAGCAACAACCTATCTCCTGGGAAAATTTGCATCTCCGGGCTCGGAGACAAAATGCTGTGCCCGTTCCGCTCAATCTCCACCACCGAGATGCCAAACCGCGCCGGAACCGCCAAGCTATGTAAATTTTTCCCCGCGAAAACCGAGCCGTCCGGAATCAAGCAATCCTCCAAACGAATATCCCAGGCACTCAACCCCCGATCCAAGTTCGCCCGCGCCTCCGCTCTTTCCTCCGCCGGAGAGCTACTGTTGGAAAGCACCTCCTCCACCGAGGAGCGCCAAGCGCTGTGCCACAAAATCAACCTCCGGGAAAACATCACTATCACCACCGCGATGCCCACCAAAATTCCAATGCGCCCCCACAGTGAAAACGCCTTCACCTCGTCGGGCAAAATCGGGTAAAGCCAAAAACCCAGCCCGACCGCCGCCAGAGCCCTCACCCCCTGCGCCAGCAACGCCCGAGGCAAAAACCGACTTTCCCACTGCTCCGCCAGCATGAGCGAAATCGCCGCAATGTTGCGCCACAAGGCAACCAGCGGCACCAGTGCGGCAATCGCAACCAGTACCCAGAAAACACCGTGCAAAACAGGCTCCGTCAGCCAGGGGAAGACGCCCTCCGGATTTTTCTCCGAGGGGAGCAGCTGCTTTTCCACCGCACCCAATAACAGCTGGGAAAAAACCAAAATCCCTGTGACCAACAACAACTCCGCAACCAGTTGAAACAGCCGCGGCCGCAACAGCGCCCCCAATGCTCCCTTTGCCGGACGATTCTTCAACTGCCGCAGCCAGTCATGGTAAGCCAGCATCGCCCGCGTCATCCATTTCGGTTCAAAACGCTCGATCGTGTCGATAATCGGCTCCGCAAAACGATTCAAAATCGGAGTGGCCAGCACAGTGCAAATCGACAGCGCAATCGCCACAGGATAAAAATGCGCCTCAAAAATACCCACACTGATCGCCGCCATCGCAATGATAAAGGTGAACTCGCCCAAGGGCGTCAGCAGCATTCCTCCGCGCCGGGCCTGATGCGGATCCACGCCAACCAGCATCAGGGCAAAACCACAGGCAATCGGCCGCACAAAGAGAGCAAACGCCACCAAAATCAGAATCAAATGCCAGTGCGTCAGCAGATCCTCCGGCTTGGCCATCATTCCGATCGACACGAAAAACACGCTGTTGAAAAGGCTCCGCACACTGTCGAAAGATTTTTCCAGCACTTCCTTTTGCGGCAACTCCGCCACAATCGCCCCGAAGAGGAACGCCCCCAGTGCGATGTTGAAGCCCGCCTTCTCCGCGCACAAGGCCAGCAGCAGCAGCAGTCCTGCGATTACCACGGTCCGCAGTTCGGTATCACCCGACATATCCAGCCGCCGGAGCACTTTTGGCAGAAACAGCAGGCACAAACCAAGGATTAGCACCACATAGGAACTAATTTGCAAAAAGACTCCTCCCACGCCCGTCGATTCCTCCGCAACCATTCCGGCCAGCTCCGGCTGGCCTGCCGTCCCGCCTCCCATCGTCGCCAGCACCGCCAGCATAACCACCGCGACGATGTCCTCCACAATCGTGATCGCCAATGCCATCTGCGCCGTCTTGTTGTGCGTCAGATGCATTTCCTCCATAATTTTCGAGATCACCGCCGAGCTCGACACCATCAGCATCGCCGCCACACACAGGCTCTGCTTGTAGCTCCAGTCCATCATCTCGCCCAGCAACAGCGTGAACGAAAACATGAACGCCGCCCCCAGCAGCGTTGCCATGATCGTCGCCAACCCCATCTTCGCCAACTTGGTCAGGCTCAAATGCAGCCCGATGGAAAACATAACAAACACCAGACCGACTTGCGCCAGCTCCTCAATGGTCTTCTCGCTGGTGATCATTTCTATCGGGGTATTCGGCCCGATGATCACCCCCGCCAGCAGATAGCCCACAATCACCGACAACCCGATCCGCCGGCAGATCACTCCGGCAATGCCAGCGGCGAGCAAAAGAATTCCAATGTCCTGAACGAGGGCAGTATGATGCATGCGGTGCGGAAAATAGTCTTTTTGTTGAAAAGAGAAAGCAGCGTTTCCCCTTTTACATCAAAAAAAAGCGCCCCACCGCAACCTCGCCCGCACAATTTTCCTCCACTCAATTGTCGTTGCGCAAAATCTTCGTGAAAACTTCCTGCGGGATCGACACCTTCCCGATCTGCTTCATCCGCTTTTTCCCTTCCTTCTGCTTATCGAGCAGTTTCCGCTTCCGGGAAATATCCCCGCCATAGCACTTCGCCGTCACATCCTTGCCGGTTGATCCCAGAGTCTCGCGCGCGATGACTTTTCCTCCGATGGCCGCCTGAATGGGTATTTTAAACAACTGCCGCGGCAGCAGCTCCTTCAAACGTTCGCAAATCGCCCGCCCTCTTTGCTCCGCCTTGCTCCGGTGCACAATGCAGGAAAACGCGTCCACCACTTCCTCCTGCACCAGCACATCCATCTTTACCAGATCAGCCTCCACGTAATCGCCAAAATCGTAATCCAGCGAGCCGTATCCTCGCGTCACCGACTTCAAACGGTCGTTGAAATCAACCAGAATTTCATTCAACGGCAGGATGCAGGTCAGCATCACCCGCTCGCCGTCGATGGTGTCCGTGTTCTCGCAAAGCCCCCGTTTCTCCATCACCAGAGCCAGAATATCCCCGATGCACCAGCTCGGAATGTGGATGTGCGCTTTGATGGTCGGCTCCTCGATCCGGTCAATTTCCGCCGCATCCGGCATAAACGAGGGATTGTCCACCAGCTTCATCGGCGACCCATCCAATGGATACACCCGGTAAACCACCGAGGGATAAGTCGAAATGATGTCCAAATCGTATTCGCGTCGTAGCCGCTCCTGGATGATCTCCATGTGCAGCAAGCCCAGAAAACCGCAGCGGAACCCGAAGCCCAACGCCACGGAGCTTTCCGAAGTGTAGGTAAGCGCGGCGTCATTGATCGCCAGCTTCGCCAGACTGTTCTTCAGTTTCTCGTAGTCCGCCGTGTCGATCGGATAAATGCCGGAAAAAACCATCGGGCGCACCTCCTTGAAGCCAGGCACCGGCTCCTTCGCAGGCTCGCCCGCAGCAGTGATGGTGTCGCCGATCTTCACGTCCGCCACCTCCCGGATGTTAACCACGATATAGCCGACCGAGCCGGGCGTCAGCACCTCCACCGGGGTCATCTTCGGAGAAAAAATTCCCACTTCCTTGACCACACTTTTCGCGCCGTTCGCCATCATCTGAATACTGTCGCCCGGACGAAAGGAACCCGAAAAAACCCTCACGTAGGCAATCACGCCTTTGTAAGTGTCAAAGAGGCTGTCGAAGATCAACGCCCGCGGCTGCGGATAGTCCGCCCAGCGCGGAGGCGGAATCAGCCGCACCACACTCTCCAGAATTTCCTCGATACCGATGCCCGACTTTCCCGAAGCCAGCACGGCCTCATCAGCCGGAATCGCCAGCACATCCTCCACCTGCCGACGCGTCTCCTCCGGGTGTGCGCTGGGCAGGTCGATTTTGTTGATCACCGGAATGATCTCCAGATTCTGCTGCATCGCCAGCGTGGCATTCGCCACCGTTTGCGCCTCCACCCCTTGCGAGGCGTCAATCAGCAGGCAGGCTCCTTCGCACGCCGTCAGCGAGCGCGAGACCTCGTAGGAAAAATCCACGTGCCCCGGCGTGTCGATCAGGTTGAAGGTGTATTCGTTGCCATCCTTCGCCTTGTAGAGCATCGTCACCGGATGGCTCTTGATGGTGATGCCTTTCTCACGCTCCAAATCCATCGCGTCGAGCAACTGCTCCTTCATCTGCCGCTTTTCTACCGTTTGCGTTTGCTCTAACAAACGGTCCGACAGGGTGGTCTTCCCATGGTCAACATGAGCAATGATACAGAAATTACGGATTTTGGAAAGGTCACTCATTTGCGCTTCAGTCCCTCTAACAGAAAAAACACACCGCTTCGTTCGAGACATTCCTTTGTCCCGAAAATCCGGCTGCCTCCGGCAAAAAGCCGGTCATCCTTCGACGCCATTTTCCTCCGCGATTTCTTTGCGGAACTGGTCGAAGCCCGGGCCGGAAGTATCCAGCTCGCCCTCGAAAAATCCGTGCAACTGGCGGATCCGGGTCGGATGACGCATTTTTCGCAGCGCCTTCGCCTCGATCTGGCGGATGCGCTCACGGGTCACCTTGAACAAGCGTCCGACTTCCTCCAGCGTCCGGCTGTAACCGTCCTTCAAGCCAAAACGCAGCGCCAGCACTTCGCGTTCCCGCGGGGCCAAAGAATCCAGCACATCGACAATTTTCTCCCGCAGCAGGCTGTTCGAGGCCATGTCGTAGGGATTTTCCGCACCCTTGTCCTCGATAAAATCTCCAAAGGAGGTGTCGTCACCGTCGCCGACGGGGCTCTGCAGCGAGATCGGCTGCTGGGCCATCTTCATGATCTGCTGCACGCGTTCCACCGGCATCTGCATCTCATTGGCCACTTCCTCCGGGGTGGGTTCGTGGCCCAGTTCCTGAAGCAGTTGCTTCTGAATTTGCATCACCTTGTTCAGCGTCTCGATCATGTGCACCGGAATCCGGATGGTGCGCGCCTGATCGGCAATGGAGCGGGTAATCGCCTGGCGGATCCACCAAGTGGCATAGGTCGAAAACTTGTAGCCGCGACGGTATTCGAATTTTTCCACCGCCTTCATCAAGCCCATGTTCCCCTCCTGAATCAGGTCGAGGAAGGAAAGCCCGCGGTTGGTGTATTTTTTCGCAATCGAAATCACCAAGCGCAGGTTCGCCTCCACCATGTCGGTCTTCGCCTTGTGCGCCTCGCGCAGCGAAGTCCGTACCCGGCTGATCAGCGCCAGTAGATCCACCGCCTTGATGCGGTGCTGCCGCTCGATTTCGTTCAATCGCGCCTCAATGACTTCAGGATTGAGCGTCTTGGAACGCCGGTCCGCGCGCGCCAATAGCGCCTTGCTATCCACCAATTCCTGGCAGTCGCGCAGCACGGGCAGCATTTTTTCCAGCCACTCCTCAAAAATCTTCGTCTTGAAGCAAAATTTCTTCAGTAGCGGGCGGATAATCTCCTCGTGCTTCTTGAAACGCTTGTGCGCCAGCTCGCGTTTCTTGGCATCTGCGCCGGCCAAGTATTCGCTCCAAGCCTTGTCCATTTTTGCCGCCACCGCGTCCACCTCCTCCACCGCCTTGGGCAAAACCTTGCGCAAATAGACGTCCCGGCTCTCCACCTTTTTGTCCAGCACCACCCGGTCAAATCGCTCTTCCTTCACTTCCGGAAGCAGTTTCTTCGCGATGTCCAGCTGGAACGGCAGGGTGATCCAGACCGAAAACAGCGCGTCCAGCGCGTTCATCTCTGCCGTTTCAATCCGTTTGGAAATCTCCACCTCCTGCTCCCGGGTCAGCAGCGGCACCTGCCCCATCTGCTTCAAATACATCCGCACCGGGTCGTCGAGGATGTCCACGTTTGCCGTCTTCGCCTGCTCCTCCTCAGTTTCCTCCTGCTTCTGCTTGAAGGATTCAACGTCATCCTCGTCCAGAATCTGCACCTTCAGGTTGTCGAGAATATTCATGATATTCTCGATCGTCTCCGGCAGGTTCGCGCTTTCCGGCACTACCTGATTAATGTCCTGGATGGTGATGAAACTCTTCTCCTTCGACATCCGCACCAGCACCGCGATTTTTTCGTTCAGCAGCTCCTGCTCGCGCGACACTTCGGCCTGCGTGTCCTTTTTCTCCGAGACTTTCGCTGGCACAACATTCTTGGTCTTTTCCTCCGCGGTTTTCTTCACATCCAGCACCGCCTTTTTCACTGGAGCTTTCAACTCAGCCTTGGGCTTGGTTTTCAAGGAAACCTCTTTTTTCGCCACGATTTTCTTCTTCGCCAGCTCCACTTTTTTCGCGACAGGCTTCTTGGCGGAGACCTTGGGCGCGACCGGCTTCACTTCCTTTTTCGCCGGAGCTTTCGCCGTTTTTTTTGCCAGGGAAACCTTGGCCACCGCCTTTGTCTTCGCCGTCGGCCTGACCTTGGGGGCCGCCGTCTTGGGCTTGGACACAGACTTCGCCGGCTTCACAACTTTCGCCGCAACCGCGTTACAGCCGCCTTCG
>CALNBE010000193.1 GCA_937874455.1 uncultured Opitutia bacterium
AGCGACCAAGCAGGAGGCGTGACGCGGGTAGGCGTTAGGTGCAGCGCCTTGTTCGGCTGGTTTCTTCATAGTGTGATTGCTCGGTGAAAGTGAAGTTCTCCTCTCCGTGATAAGCAACATCTCCATAGGTGACGGCTTGACGAAAACATGCTGCGAGTCTTTGTCCAAAGGCCGCGATATCGGCTGGTGGAGGAGTGATTATAAAACGAAGTGGCTGAGAAAAATCACCTCTACGGCAAACGTAGAAGGATGTGCGATCCTGCAACCAACCTTGAATCCACGATTCAGCATCCTCACGGCAAATGTAGTGCTCCTCCATTCCGAGATGTGATTGGAGAAGCGCGGCGACCTCCTCTAAGCTGTGCGGGATAACGGCCCAGTAATTTTTCTGGGTGAAGAGTCTTGATGAATGCATGCTTTTTTGCCGAACAGCGCTATTGAGCCAAACTGGGCTCGGGGGTGACGGGGTGTTGCACAAGGAAAGGAAATGCAGCCATCCTACTGCGTGTCAACAAAAGCGTTCTAGTGTTTGACATTACGATTTGGCTCTTCGGGAGGGATTTTTCTCAAAAAGCACCCTCCCTTGATAAACAATTCACGCAACAGACACAGTGATCATCTTGTTTATGAGAAAGGCTGAGAGGCAATCAAACCGTTTTATTTTATAGGCTTTTCAGCTACCTTTAAAATGGGAAATTACCAATGAGCGCGAGCCACGGCCTACCTATAAAGAATCTTTTCCCTTAGTGTTTATTCGCGTCCATTCGTGGTTTTTCCTTTGCGTAAAACTAGGGTACGCATCCCCTCATTTCACCCCGTATTCAGCCAAAACCTTGGCCATTTTTTCCGATGGCAAAGCCTTGGTCAAATTTCCTTCGCCCAAGGAAACCGTGGCAAACACCACGCCCATTTCCCCTTCCGCCAGCAACTTTTCCCCGCACTGCACCGTGAAACGCCAGCGCCAATCCGCCACCCCGGTAACGCGCTCCGGCAGCAACCGGAGAGTCACCGTGTCGCCGAAGCGCGCTGGCCTCCGGTAGCGGATCGCAAAATCCACCTTCGGGCAACCACGCAATTTTCCCTCGCCCAGTGCGGGTAATTCCACCCCGTGCGCCCCCCAAAAAGCCGTTTCCGCCGCCTCCACCCACAACGGAAAACGCGCGAAATGCACGATCCCCGCCGCATCCGCCTCGTAAAAACCCACCCGGTGCTCGTATGCAAAGGCCTCTTTCATACGACCGCTTAAACTCCAATTTCCGCCGCCGCGCAAGGGTGCCTTTCCCTGGAATTTCTGCGTTTAAGATTCGCCATTTCCTCCTTTTTGCGTAATGAAACACGGTCTCATTTAGCATGGAAAATTCCTCCGCCAGAAAACACATCGTGGTCATCGGCGCCGGTTTCGCCGGCCTGACCTTCTGCCAGCGCTGTGCCGGGCTCGCCGCCGACATCACGCTGATCGACCGGCAGAATCACCACCTTTTCCAGCCGCTGCTCTACCAAGTGGCCACCAGCGGCCTTTCCGCTCCGGAAATCGCCCAGCCCATTCGCCACATTCTCGCGACGCAAAAAAACGTCCAAGTGCTCCTCGACGAGGTCTCGCAAATCAACCTCGCCGCCAGGGAAATCACTTTGAAAAACAGCGCGGCAAAGCCTGTCGCCTACGACTATCTGGTGCTGGCAATGGGGGCAAAAACCGCCTACTATGGGCATCCCGAATGGGAGCAATTTGCGCCGGGGCTCAAGTCCCTCGACGACGCGCGGCTCATCCGCCACAATGTGCTGCTGGCCTTTGAAAAAGCTGAAGGCAACCCCGATCCCGCCACCCGCCAGCGCTACATGACCATCGTGGTGGTCGGCGGCGGCCCCACCGGCGTCGAGCTGGCGGGTTCCTTTGCCGAGCTGGCCAAACAGGCTTTGCGGAAGGAATTCCGCAGCATCGATCCCTCCGCCGCCCGCGTTATTTTGCTCGAAGCCGGCCCGCGCATTCTCGGCCCCTTTGACCCGTCACTCTCCGAAAAAGGAGTGGCCCAACTCCAGTCCCTGGGCGTCGAGGTCCGCACCAACCAAAAAATCCTCGCTATCGAGCAGGGGAAAATCACCACCGCCGAGGGGGCCATCGAGGCCGCCAACATCATCTGGGGCGCGGGGGTCGAGGCCAGCCCGCTCTGCAAACAACTCGGCATCCCGCTCGGACGCGGCGACCGGATCGCGGTCGAGCCCGACCTGAGCCTGCCGGGACACCCCGAGGTTTTCGCGCTGGGCGACCTGGTCAGCCTCAAGGACGCCAAGGGAAAAATCGTCCCCGGCGTCTCTCCCGCCGCCATGCAAATGGGAAAACACGCGGCCCGGCTCATCGCAGGGGAAATCCGCCACCACGTCCTGCCCGGCACCGCCGCCCGCGCGCCGTTCGTTTACTTCGACAAGGGTAGCATGGCCACCATTGGCCGCTCCCGCGCCGTGGCGCAAATGGGCAAACTCAAGTTCTCCGGCATGCTCGCCTGGCAGATGTGGCTCTTCGTCCACCTGCTTTTCCTGATCGGTTTCCGCAACAAACTCGCAGTGCTGCTCCAGTGGTTTTACGGCTACATCACCTTTCGCCGCGGCGCCCGGCTTATCACGGGCCGTGACAAAACTTTTGTCATAAAATGACCGGTGGCGGTCCGTCCGCGCAAAGGAAAATTTCCCCCGCGCTGTTTGTTTGCCAAACAACGCGCGTTTGTTTGTCTCGCCCCACCATCGCTCCTCCCGGAACCGGTGGCCAATCATGACCGACATCCTTCTCTGGACCCTCTTCGCCCTCATTTTCGCCTTCGCGATTCTGGTTTCCATTGTGCGCGGGGTGCTTACCCATACCTCCGCCGCCGAAATCGAGACCCTGAAACAAAAAAACCTCCGCGCCGCCAAAATCCTCGACCGCGCCCGCGACCCCAAGACCAACCTGATCTCCGTCCTCGGCGTCCTCTATTCCTCCGCCGCCGGACTTAGCGCCGCCCTCGCCGGCACCCTCGCCGGCTGGCGGCTCATGAGCTACCACGACGAGGCCGGGCAACTCGACTGGTGGATCTGGCCGCTCGGCATCCTCGGCGCCGTGCTCGCCGCCCTGCTCGTCACCGTGCTCACCGGACTGGTGCCCCGCAAACTCGGCGGACACTCCCGCCACTTCTGGCAGCCGCGCATCGTCGGCCTCGCCGCCTTTTTCCTCGCCATCACCCTTCCCCTGCGCCGGCTCGCCACCCAGCTTGACCGCTTCGCCCCGCCGCCCGATGTCTCCGTTGACAGCTCCGACGAGGAAATCCGCGCCATCGTGCAGCGCAATCTCCGCGAGGGCCGTTTCTCCGAAGAGGAAAGCCTGCTCGTCGCCAACGCAGTGCGGCTCGACGACATCACCGTCCGGGAGTTGATGACCCCTCGCATGGTACTCACCGC
>CALNBE010000194.1 GCA_937874455.1 uncultured Opitutia bacterium
CCACGCTGCTGGCGGGCGTCGCAAGCGACGCCCCTACCGGGTTTTCAGGGGAAATTACCCTGCCGCGGTTGCTGGCGTTGCCGCCGGGCGCAGTGATGACCGCGTTGCAAAATTTGGAATTGGACCGACGCGGGCGCGCGGTGGCGGCGGGGATTGTGCCGGAGATTGTGGCGCGTTTGCAGTTTCTGGACCGGGTGGGGTTGGGCTACCTGACGCTCGACCGTTCTGCCGACACGCTTTCCGGCGGCGAGGCGCAGCGCATCCGGCTGGCTTCGCAGCTCGGCTCCAATCTGGCGGGCGCGCTCTACGTGCTCGACGAGCCGAGCATCGGCTTGCACCCGCAGGACAACGCCCGGCTCATTTCCTCGCTCCGCCAGTTGCGGGATCGCGGCAACACGGTGCTGGTGGTGGAGCACGACGAGGAAACGATGCGGGCGGCGGATCTGGTGATCGACCTCGGCCCCGGCGCGGGGGTGCACGGGGGGAATTTGCTCGGCGCGGGTTCGGTGGAGGCCATTCAGCGGAACAAAAATTCGCTCACCGCGCGCTACCTTCGTCAGGCGATTTCCCATCCTCTGCGCGGCGCGTGGCGGGAGTTGCCGCCGTGGAAAAAGACGCGCAACGACGGCTGGCTGGAGTTGCGCGGCGTGCGTTACCGCAACCTCAAGGACGGCGACGTGCGGATTCCTCTGGGACGGCTCACCGTGGTTTGTGGCGTGTCGGGCGCAGGGAAATCGACTTTGGTGCGCGACTTGTTGGCCCCGGCGGTTTCCTTTGCGGCGAAGGAAAACGCGGCGAAAATTTCCGGCAGGGAACTGGTCGCGGAGGAAATTTTTCCGCAGGGAACAAATCCCCTGCGCGAGCTGCGCGGGGCGAACGGTGTGAAGCAGGTGATCCTGGTTGATCAGGACCCGATTGGGAAAACCCCGCGCTCGACCCCTGCGACCTACATGGGCGCGTTCGACCGCATCCGGCGGCATTTTGCCACGCTGCCTGAGGCGAAAATGCGCGGACACAGTGCCAGCTTTTTTTCCTTCAACACCAGTGGCGGACGCTGTGAAACCTGCGGCGGCGCGGGACGGGTGAAACTGGAGATGAATTTCCTCCCCGACACCTATGTCTGTTGCGAGGACTGCGGCGGCACGCGCTACGGCCCGGCGGCGGAGGAAATTCGCTGGAACGGCAAAAACATCGGCGAAGTGCTGGCGCTGAGTTTTGAGGAGGCCGCGGCGTTTTTCACCTTCGACAAACACCTGCAAGCCATGCTGACGCTGATGGTGGAAACCGGACTCGGCTACCTGACCCTCGGGCAAAGCAGTCCGACCCTGAGCGGCGGCGAAGCCCAACGCTTGAAGCTGGTGAGCGAACTGGCGAAGGGATTGCCCAGCATCGGCAATTTGGGCCGCGACGGAAAACCGCAAAGGAATCTCTACATTTTGGAGGAACCCACCATCGGCCTGCACCAGGCGGATTGCGAACGGCTCATCGGCCTGCTGCACGCGCTGGTGGAGCAAGGGCATACCGTGGTGGTGATCGAGCACCACCTCGACATCATCGCCGAAGCCGATTGGGTAATCGAACTCGGCCCCCACGGCGGCGACCTCGGCGGGGAAATCCTCTACCAAGGCCCCGTCCTCGCCCTCGCAGAAACACCGACGTCTCCATTCTTGCGAAACATGATAAAATAAGAACACCACGGCAAGGAGGCCGTGGTGTTCTTTACGATGCTTTCTCCCTCGCGGGATCACTGAACGTCCGCGCTGGGCGGAGAGGTTAGTGCTGCATCAAATAACTTTGTGTTGATTCCAGATTGATAGATGCACAAGACCTTCAACACTGTCAAGCTGGTTTTTAAAATTGCCATGCACGCCTGTAAGAAGAAACATCTCTTCATTATGACACCCTCTACTGCTGACACATCCTTTGCTTTTGACATTGGGCACAGCTCTATCGGCTGGGCTGCATTCGAAGATATTCATTTGCGCGGCTGCGGTGTCATTACTTTTGCTGAAAGTTGCCAAAATCAAAAGCGCGCTTCAAATCGTCGGATGCGGCGCCATATTGCCGCGACAAAAAACCGAATCGAACGTTTGCGTAAGCTGCTTCTCGCAAAGGGTGTCGCATCCTCCGAAATCGATGGCCCGTTCGGTGATGGATCTGACGGAAAAACTCATCCGACAATTAACGCTTGGCCGTGGCATGATGCCGCTCGTGTTCTGGAAGATACGAAAACGACACTTTCTTGGGCCGAGCTTTGGAATGTGCTTCGCTGGTATGCCCACAATCGAGGATATGATGGCAATGCGCGCTGGTCACGAAACGACACCACCAACGATACTAGTGATGGTACAGAAAGCGATGCCGAGAAGGCCGAGCGGGCCAAAGGACTCATGGTAAAATACGGCACGTACACCATGTCGGAAACCGTCTGCGCTGCGCTTGAATGCTCGGGTAATCGCTCCTCGAAACGAGCCTCCAGACTTTATTTTAAGGGCTATGGTGCGGCATTCCCACGCGAAATCGTTGTGAACGAGGTTCGCAAAATTCTCGAAGCCCACAAAGGTAAACTTCTCGGTGTCGATGATGATTTCATCAACGGCGTTATTGGTACCAACGCTGTTATCGGTGGTGCCGATGAGGATTGGAAATTCGCGGTGAAGGATATCTCACCGGTACCGTTTCATCTTCCGCAGCGGTTCAAAGGCAGTCTGCTCTTCGGACAATATGTGCCGCGCTTCGACAACCGCATCATTCCGCCTTGCCGCATCACCGGCAAAAACACGCCGTCAAAACACAGCGAAGCATTTTACCGTTTTCGCTGGATGCAGACTCTCGGCAATGTCGTCGTGCGCGATGCGGGTGCGGATGCATCGCGACAGCTTGCGCCCGCCGAGATTGCTGCGATTGACGCACAGATGAAAACCATCGGACGCATGACTCAGACCGAGTTTAAGGGCGTAGTTTGCAATGCCACCAACGGAGCCGACACGAGGCAGTTGGAAGGGATGTTTTTGACGGAGGAAATGGAGGAAGGTCTCGTGCTCGACCCCGCATTAGCGACGATCTTGAACGACCCCGCTTGGGCTGCGGTCTGGGGCAAGTTGAGCGATGCACATCGCAAGATCTGGCGCAGCTGGCTTTTTCACGAAAAGCGCCATTCGTCCGGGCGCGCGATGAATTTGCAGGATTGGTTTGCTTGGCTTGAAAAACGCAGTGTGGAAGTGGCACCATTGGTCGAAGCGGTCAAGGACGTGCTTGCAGGCGAAAACACTAAATCGAAAACGAAAGCGATATCCGTTGAAAACGCATTGAAAAAACCCTTCAAATTAAAATCAAAATTCACTGCCGCTGGTCGGGCACCGTATTGCTCAGAAGTTTTGCATAGGGCCGCCGATGAATATGCCTCCAGAAAAAATCCGAAACGCGCGCCTGACCTCGACAAACTTGGCAATCCCGTGAATGGCACCGCCGGTGCCACTTATGAAGGGCCGGAGGCATTGAGCAAATTCGCCGCCCGTCCGCTTGCG
>CALNBE010000195.1 GCA_937874455.1 uncultured Opitutia bacterium
CCCCGCCGACCATCTGCGAATCCACGCCCGCCGCCACCTGGAAAAGATGCTCCACTGCGGGCAATCCGCTGTGCCACTCGCAATACCCGGCAATTTCCTTCGCGTCCAGCGCATGCTCCCGCGCCAGGGTTTCCCGCAGTTGCGCCTCGGCGCACCGGCCCGCGGCGTAAATCTCCACCCGGTTGCAAGTACTCACCACCACCGTCTCCGCCACGCCGGGCACCTCCCGCAGCCGCGCGTAAAACATGCCGAGCTTTTCCTCCGGGATCGCCAGCCGCTCGCGGGCCGCCAGCGGCGCCGTCCGGTGCGTGCAGCTCAAAACCATGAATGTTTCCGACTCCGCGCTCATGGCTCCTGCGCCGGGATTTCCGGCGTCTGGTGTTGTCCGTCCCGCGCGGCATTGGCGGGCCAGAGGGTCAGCAGGGCGAGCGCGAACAGCAGCAGCGACACCCGGGCAAACTTTCCGCCGCGCAGGCGCATTTTCCTCCGCGCCACCAGAGCCGCCAGATAGCCCGCCCACACCGCCAGCGCGCACACAAGTTTCACCGCCGTGCCAACCGTCAGGTCGTTCGCAAAAAAATGCACCAGCCCGATCAGCATTCCCAGGCTCAGCAGCGCCACCCCCGCCGCCAGCAACTGCCCGCCGACCTGTTCCACCTGCCGCAACGGGGGCAGCAATTGAAAAATTCCGGTGAAGCGACGGCGCGCCAGGCTGTAATCCTGCAGCAAAAACACCGCCGCGTTCAGCGCCTGCGCCGCCAGACAGCAATACCCGAGGATGACCAGCACCACGTGCACCGCGATCCAGGGATTGCCCGCGTAGGCGGCCGAGGCCGCGTGATCCCAGGCGGGGTTGGCAAAGGAAATTCCTCCGAACAGCACCGCCACCGCCGCCGTCAACCACACCGGAAAGCGTCCGGCAAAGGTCAGCCGCAAAAAACCGTCCAGCGCCACCACGCCCCAAGCCAGCATTTGCAGCAGTTCAAAGGCGTTGCCCAGCGGCAGCAGGTGCGTCTCCTCGCCGCGGAGGAAAAACCCATAAAACTGCGTCACAAACGCGGCCCACAACACCAGCAGGGGCACCATCCGCCCGCGCCAGCGCGGCTGCCGCTGCCAGAGCAGCGCCACGCCCAAGCTCGCCCCGTAAAGGAGCGTGCCGGCCAGCAGCCATTCGCGTGACGTCATTTCCATGCAGGCTCACACCCATGCGAAAACCCGCCGGACTTGGCAACTGTCTTGACGCATTTCCTTTGCGGCGCGGGCGCTTTGGCTTCGCCGCCTATTTCCTGCGCACCCGGTCCAGCGACCAGGCGTCGTGCCGGGCCGTGGCCAGCAGCACGGCATAAAAACCCAGATAGGTCATCTGGATGCCCGCCGCGCCCCAGTTTTCGATCAGACACGAGCCGGTGATCAGCACGAGCATCAGCCCCGCGCCCGCCACCAGGCTGGGCCGCAAAAACAGTCCGAGCAGCAGCAGCACGCCGATCACCGCCTCACCAATCGCAATGCCGTAGCCGCTGGCGTAAACCAGCGGGCCGGGCAAAATGCTCTGGGCAAACTGGTCGCGCAGGCCGAACGCAAAGGCGTCCAGCTTGGGCAGGCGCACCAGTCCGTGCAGGGCGATGTTCACGCCGAGGCCGATGCGGGCCAGGGCGTGGGCGAGGGAAAAATCCCGTTGAGGCGATTCGTGCATGGGCAAAGGAAATTTTTTCAAACAGGCGCGCTGGCGGTGTCCAGCAGGGCGGTTTCCTCCGCCGACAAAGTCAGCGTGACCGAGCGGGCGAGTTCCGCCAGTTGGGCCACGCTGGTGGCGCTGGCGATGGGCGCGGTGACGGCCGGACGTTGCATCAGCCAAGCCAGGGCCACCGCGGCGGGCGTGACGCCGTGGGCGGAGGAAACCGTGTCGAGCGCGGACAAAATTTTCCTTCCCCGCGCGTCGAGGTATTTGGCAATGCCTTCGCCGCGGGCACTTTTTCCGAGGTCCGCCTGCGAGCGGTATTTGCCAGAAAGAAATCCGCTGGCCAGCGAGTAGTAGGTGATCACGCCGAGTTTTTTCTCCAGGCAGAGTTTTTCCTGCTCCGCCTCAAATCCGGCGCGGTCGTAAAGATTGTATTCCGGCTGCAGGCTGGCGTACGCGGGCAATCCGGCTTGCGCGCTGGTCTGCAGCGCCTCGCGCAACCGGGCAGCGGAGTAATTCGAGGCACCGATGGCCCGCACTTTCCCCTGCCGGATGAGCTGGTCGTAGGCCGAGAGGGTTTCCTCCAGCGGCACAGTGGCGTCGTCCTGGTGCGACTGGTACAAATCGATGCGGTCCGTTTGCAGACGGCGGAGCGAATCCTCCACGGCGCGCAGGATGTAGTCTTTTTTCAAGCCTTGGGAGCCATCGCCCATCGCCATGCCGACCTTGGTGGCGAGGACAATTTGGTCGCGCTTGCCGGTCGCCCGCAGCCACTGGCCAATGATGGTTTCCGACTCGCCGCCTTGGTTGCCCGGTGCCCAAGCGGAATACATGTTGGCGGTGTCCACCAGATTCAGCCCGTGATCGACAAAGGCGTCCAGCACCGCGAAGGAAGCCGGAGCGTCGATGGTCCAGCCGAAGACATTTCCTCCGAGAGCCAGCGGCGCAATTTGCAGATTTGATTTTCCAAGGGAGCGCTTTTCCATGCCGCAAAGGAAACGTGGCGGCGGGGGATTGTTCCGCGCGGCGGACGAAAAACCCCGGAATTTCCTCCGGGGTTTTCGAGTAAAATCGCGGAAAGCCCCGCGAAGGAAATGGCTTCACGCATCCATGTCGGACCAGCGCCGCGCCATTCGGGCAAAGACAAACAGCGCAATGGCCGACACCACCCCGACCACCGCAAAGGGAATCCACA
>CALNBE010000196.1 GCA_937874455.1 uncultured Opitutia bacterium
TGACCAGCACCCCGAGTTGGGTTGGCGCATTATTGACTACAAGTCCTCGGCCAAGGCGTCGCGTCCGGCGGAGGCGCATTTGGCGCGGGCAAAGGAAATGGTTTGGCCGCCAAAATACGCGTGGACGGAGGTGCAGAATGCCAAGGGCGCGCAGGAGCCTCGGGTGTGGCGGAATTTGCAGCTGCCGCTTTACCATGCCCTGTGGCGGCGGGTGCAGGGCGTGGGGCACCGGGCGGTGGAAACCGCGTATTTTAATTTGCCGAAGGCGCAGGAGGATGCCGGGGTGCAGGTGTGGTCCGGGTATGCGGAGGAACTTGCGGAAAGTGTGCGCGGGTGCGTTGCCGGGCTCACGGCGGATCTCCGGCGGGCGTCTTTCTGGCCGCCGAATCCGCGACCGGGGCATGATCGTTTTTCGGAAATATTCTCCCCTGACTTGGAGTCGGTGGTGGACGCGGCGGCATTTCAACAAAACCTGGAGGCGATGCGATGAAGCGGGTGATGGGCAGTGAAGTGATTCTCGCCTCGGCGGGATCGGGAAAGACCTACCAGCTTTCCAACCGGATTGTTGCCTTGCTGGCGCGAGGCGCGGAGCCGGCCTCGTTGCTGGCGCTGACTTTCACCCGAAAGGCGGCGGGAGAATTTTTGCGACGCACGCTGACCAAGCTGGCGGAGGCGGCGGAGGACCCGGCGCGGGGAAAATCGCTGGCGGAGGAAATTGGCCTGCTGGGCTGGACCGCGGCGGATTTTGCGGAGCTGCTGGAAAAGGTGACGCGGGCATTGCACCGGTTGCGACTGGGCACGCTGGACAGTTTTTACCAGAGTTTGGCGCGGACGCATTTTTTCGAATTGGGACTGGAGGGCGCATTCACTCTGCTGGATGAGCGGCTGGCGACGCAGTCGAAGGCGCTCGTGTTGCAGCATTTGCTGCGGCGGGAGGCGGACGGCGGGGAGCGACAGCGCTTTCTGACGGCGTTTCGGCAGGCAACCTGGGGGCGGGAGGAATCGGGCGTGCTGCGCGAGTTGGATGCCTTTGTGCGGGAGGTGGCGGAATTGTGCCAGCGGTTTCCCGAGTCGGATGCGTGGGGCAATGTGGCCCGCATTTGGCCGGGGAAAAATTGTCCGTGGCTGCCGGTGCCGGAGCCTCAGGAGTTTTTGACGGCGGTGGCGGTGCTGCGCGCGAGCGTGCCGCGGGCGGGCGCGGCGGACGGGCGGCTGGGAAAATCTCTGGGGACGTTGATTGGCGCGCTGGAAAACTGGCCGGTGGGGGCGTCCTACGACAAGCTTGGCAGCTTTTTTGCGACCAGCGTACTGGCGAACGCGGAGGAAATTTTTCGGGAGCGGCAATGGAAGCTGGTTTATGGGAGGAAGCCCTGCGATTGGACGGCGGAGGAAACACTGGCCTGGCGGACGGTGCTGCAGTACGTTATTGGCGGCACCATTGTACGGGACGTGGAGACGACCAAGGGGGTGCATGCGATCCTGCGCGAGTATGAGGCGGTTTACGACCGGATGGTGCGGCGGCAGGGGAAATTGACCTTTGCCGACACGACGCGTCTGCTGGCTGCGGGCGGGCGGCGGGTGGAAATCGGCTTCCGGCTGGATGCGGCGGTGGAGCATTGGCTGTTTGACGAGTTTCAGGATACCAGCCGGCAGGACTGGGCGGTGGTGGAGGACAATTTGGACGCGGTGTTATCGGATCCCGGCGGAGGGCGCAGCGCGTTTTTCGTCGGTGATGTGAAACAGGCGCTGTACGGATGGCGCGGCGGCGAGCACCGGTTGCTGTCCCATTTGCAGGCGCATTACCGGCTGCCCGAACGTTCGCTGAACACTAGTTACCGCTCCGGTCCCGCAGTGCTGGCGTTGGTCAACGCGGTGTTCGAAAATCTGGCGCGCGGAGGAAATTTGCCCGGTCCGGCATTGGCCCAGTGGCGGGCGGCTTGGCATGTGCATGATGCGGCGGGCGCGGCGAAAACGCGGCGCGGGCAGGCCTTGTGGCTGCGATGCGAGCGGGAGAAAACCGCGGCGGTGAATCAGGAGCGGCGGCTGGCGTTGTTGGAATTGTTGCTGCAGGAGCGGGCTCCCTTGGCGCACGGCTGGAGCTGCGGTGTGCTGGTGTCCACAAATAATGAGGCGCGGGAGACGGCGGCGTTTCTGCGGCAGGCCGGCTGGCGGGTGGTGATGGAGACGGAAAATCCGGTGGCGGACAATCCGATGGTGCGTGCGGTGCTGGCCCTGCTGTGCTGGGCGGCGCATCCCGGCAACACTTGGGCGCGGGGCGTGGTGGAAATGACGCCGCCGCTGGCGGCTTGGCGTTCGGCGAACAGGGGCTGGAGGCAGGCACTGCTGCAACGGCTGGCGGCGGATGGATTTGCCGCGCTGCTGGAGTGGCTGTTTGCGGAATCCTCGCTGGAGTGGCCGGATGGTGGTTTCCCGCGTTTGCGTCGCGCTCAATTGCTGGAGCTGGCGCGGGAGTTTGACGCGAACGGAGCGCGGGACATTGATGCCTTCGCGCAGTTTGTGGCGGATTCAACGCGGCGGGAAACTGCGGATGAAAAAAGCATCCAAGTGATGACCGTGCACAAGGCGAAAGGGCTGGAGTTTGACATGGTTTTCCTGCCGTTTTTGGAGGGGAACCGGATCGACGAGCCGCGACAGGAAGCGTTTATTTTTCAGGAAAGAGACGGCGCGGCGGAGTGGGTGATCCGGCGGCCGAACAATGCCGTTTGCGAGCGGACGCCCGTGTGGCGGGAGCACCTGCGCTCGCGGGAGAGCGAGGCATGTTACGAGTACCTGTGTTGGCTGTATGTGGCGTTGACCAGGGCACGTCACGAGACGGTGCTGATCACCACCGAGCGCAGTGATTCGGAGAAGAAAAGTGAGGACGCGGAGGAGAAGACGCCCAGATTGACCCTGTTGTTGGAACAGACGTTGGACGGAGCGCCGGAGGACGTGACGGCGCATTTTCCTTCGCTGGATTTTCGGGTGACGCAGGGGTGGCAATGCGGGGAGTGCCGCTGGTTTACGGAAAATTGGCAGGGCGAGGAGGAAACGGGTGGAGCGGAGGAAATTTCCCCCGCGAGTCCGCTGCCGTCCTGGGTGCGGCGGAAGTGGACGAGATCCCGAAAGCCCTCGGACGAGGGCGCGGAGGCGCGGGGATTGGCATGGCCGAACGGTTTTGGCCGGGCGGTGGGCAGCTGCGTGCATGCGCTGCTGGAAAAAGTGGAGTGGGTGGCGGAGGAAAACTCGGCGGAATGGCGGCAATTACTGGCGAGGGAAAGCGAACGGCTGGCGGTGAAGTGGGGCCAGGCGGTGAGCGAGC
>CALNBE010000197.1 GCA_937874455.1 uncultured Opitutia bacterium
GGAGGCAATTCCCCATGCAGCGGCAGCACTAGGCAGTCCCGTCCCTCCGGGGTGCCGCTGATTGCCTCGATGGTGCGGTTGATCTCGTAACTGCCAGGCATGAAGACCAAAAAATCCCCTTCCGGCTCCGCTTGGTACGCCTTGCGAAATTGCTTTGCCGCCACTTCCCACACCGGGATTCCCTCTGCCCGCGCGCCGCTTCCGGCATATTCCACTTCAATGGGAAACAGCCGGCCCTCCACCGACAGCACTTCGCAGCCCTCCAGCCATTGCACCAACGCGTCCGTGTCCAGCGTGGCCGACATCACCACGATGCGCAGGTCGGGCCGGGTCGTTTCCTGCAAGCGCCGCGCCATGGCCAGCGCGAGGTCGGAGTCGAGGTGCCGCTCGTGAAACTCGTCAAACACCAGCACGCCGACATCCCGCAATTGCGGGTCGCCGAGCATTTGCCGGAGCAAAAGTCCCTCGGTGACAAATTTGATGCGCGTCCGCGCCGACTCCACCCGGTCGAAGCGAATCTGATAGCCGACTTCCTCGCCGAGGTTTTGTCCGCGTTCTGCCGCGATGCGCGCGGCCAGCATCCGCGTCGGCAGCCGTCGGGGTTGCAGCACCACGACTTTTTGCCCGTCCGCCAGCACGCCGCCGTCGAGCAGCATTTGCGGCACCTGGGTGGATTTCCCCGAGCCGGTCGGCGCTTGCAGCACGATACGCCGGACGCGCGCGCAGGCTTGCAGCAGGTTTTCACGAATGCGGAAAATGGGAAGATCGGAGGACACCATTGATTCGATTTCCTTTGCTAGCGTGCGCGCCGTTCAAAGCAACCTTCTCCGCCGCAAAGGAAATTTGCCCGGACTTCGGCGCACGACCGGATGGCCTTGTTCATTTTAAGGCACGCTATTGATCGCTAAAAAGCAAACAAGGGAAGGCCTTCGCCCTCCCTTGATAAAAAAGGATCTTTTTTCCGATCCGCTTAGAAGGTCAGCAACACCTGCGCGCCGTAGAAGGAGCCGCGGGCACCCACCGCGCTGTTGGGAACGCGATCACTGGCCGCATAGGAATATTCCGCCCGCACCAGCAGGTTTTCCGAGAGCTTGTAGGTCGGCGCGATGGTCCAGTAGGAGCCCCAAGTGTTGGAGGAATTTTCCAAGCGTTGGGCGCTCGCACGACCGAGCAGGAAAAAGTCATCGGTGAACGAGTACTGGGCCGTGGCGATCAGGCTCAGAGAGTCGTTTTTGAGGAAGGAAACTTCCCCGCCCAAAGTCAGTTTGTCGGTGAGTGCATAAGTGGCCCACACGTCGAACATGTATTTGTTGGTGGTGCCGTGCTCGTCGTTGTAGCCGAGGCCTGCGAACAGGGTCAGCTTGTCAATGCCGGTGTAGGTGGCGGCCAATTCATAGCCGAGACCGTTGCTCCAGTCATTGTCACCCTTTTGCAAGAGCGTCCCGGTCGAGCCAAAAGAATCCGTCACCGAAAACCCAACCCAGTAGGTATCTTCGGCATATTCGAGTTTCGCGCCAGTGCGGTAGGCCGGAACCCCGGAGGCGTAGCCCCAGGTCATCTGGTTCATGCCGACTGCTTCAAAAGCTTCGTAGCCCATGAAACTCAGAAACTTGCCGCCGGTGACGGTGATTTTGTCGTAAGTGTAGGCCAGATAGGCGTCGAGCACCTTGGCATTGGAAATGCCAGTGGTGTCGCTCGACTCCGGCACGTAAAGCATGCTCACCTTCCCGCTGAAATTCTCGTATTTCCCGACCAGGGCGACCTTGGCGGAATCGAGGTTGTTTGCCCCGGAGTCAAACAGGGTGTCCGTATGGGAACTTCCTTTCGGCTTGGTGCCAGCCCACGAGGCCGCCAAGTAGCCTTCCACCGAGAGATATTCCTTCAAAGTGTCCAGAGGCGTCTGCTCCTTCGGGAGTTCCGCCTTGGGGGTTTCCGCCGAAGCAGCAGGCTGGGTCTCGGCGAACGCTGGAGTGAGGGATGCCAGAGCGAGAAGTCCGGCGAGAGGGAGACGTGTCTTCATGGTGTTTTACGGGTTGTTGGTTGCACTCATCGCGACAGCGCGATCAGCGGTTCCGCCAATGGAGAACACCGTTGCAATGCATCCCCCGTGCCACGTCGTTTAAAATGAATCAAAATTGTCACGCCCACGCGGCTTTTCCGGCGCACAAACGTCAATTTTCAACGCCCATTGGTCACTATTCTCAATAAATTTCCCCTTCCCTTCAAGCGTTGCTACTCCGCAGCCAGCAGATTCACCAACCGCGCCGCAGCCCTTCCTCCGCACAGGGTCAACCGCGCCAGGGTGACCGGCAAATGAAACCGGGGCGGGCCGGCACTGCCGGGATTGAGCCAGAGCACCCCGTTTCCCTGGCTGATGCGTGGAATATGCGTGTGCCCGCTAATCACCACGCCGAAACCCGCGCGCAACGGATCAATCGCCAACGTGTGGTGCCCGTGGTGCATGTAAATCCGGACGCCACCCAATTCCACCGTGTGCACCAAGGGGAGTTTTTCTCCGAAGGCTCCGTTGTCGCAATTCCCCCGCACACAATTCACTGGGGCAATTTCCCCCAGCTCCCGCAAAATTTCCTCCGAGCACACATCTCCCGCGTGGAGAATCAGCGAAACTCCCTCCAGCGCCCGCAACGCCTCCGGCCGCAGCAACCCGTGCGTATCACCGATGACACCAATCTCTATCGATTCTGCTGCCAAAGAGTTGCTCGGAGGTTTTGCTGCCATGACACCCAGCTTACACAAGCCTGCGCCTTCTTTCCAAGAGGAAAGAACCCCGTGCGGCACAAACGCGGCAATTCTTGCCCTGCGAAAATTAGCAAAGGCTCCCCGCTCCGCAGCAGTCAACACGCCCGAGATCCACCCTCCCCAGCTCGCTCTCGCCGCAACCGTCCGCCAGAAAGATTTCGCGACCCCGGACACTCTTCTCTTTGCCAGCCCTTGTTCTTATAAATCATTTCACACTTTTACAGTAATGACCTGATGCCGATTTTCATAAAAAAACCGCAACGCCAAAAAGCGCTGCGGTTTGTGCATTTAAATAAACTATCAATTAATCATCCTCCAACTTTTTCCAATTTCCCTTGAAAAAATATGGCACATGCACATTAACCATATAGAGGTAAAATGAAGGTTGCCGGTCAAATATGGTCTGCCGTGCAGCAAGTCCTTGAACTCCTATAATCCATCTAGTCCCATCTGCAATAAATTCAGCCCGAGAAGTCGCGGCATAGGAATGCCATTCTTTAGATTTATCAGCGCTCATTTCATCAAAAAATGCCTTGGTAATATTCCCCCTAAAACAAAGATGCGTAAATTCGTGAATAAGCACACCAACTCGCTCATTAGTTGGATTGGCATTCCAAATACTCAAATCATACTCAACTCTACCGCCGCCTGCACGAGCAACCGCTCCCACAGCGTCTCCCGTAAATGGAAGAATGTATAATTTCCCATTCCATCCGTTTAAAAATCTATTAATAAAATGATCTCCACCCATTTTTTCCAAGAAAAGGCGTATATCTGCGGCATAGGCATAAGCGGGACCCGTCCCATTATAATCCGTATGGTTATTGATGAACCTATAAAGATTGTAATCAGAGAGCCCGGTAGAGGGCGAAGGCACCGTAGGTGCGATGGTTTTGAACCAGCCTTTTTTTTGACTACCAACGGCTGGGTCTCCGAAGGTGGCGTTATTAAAGGATACAGTGCTGTTGGCACCAAAGGTCTTGT
>CALNBE010000198.1 GCA_937874455.1 uncultured Opitutia bacterium
TATTGAATTGCATTACGAAAAATGGCGACCGCACCACACTCCGCTTCCTCGACCACCGCACCGCTCCGGCCACGCTGACCGCAGAGGAAAAAGCCCGCTTCACCCCGCCGTCCGCCGCAATTTCCTCCGCGGAAAAACCCGTCTCCCGTCCGTGATTTCCTCCGCCCTCCATCGTCGTCTCGCCTGGCTCTGGCTGCTCGCCGTCGCCGTCCTGCTCGGCGCGCTGGCCTGGCTGCTGCCGCGCGCCCATCTGGAGACGGACATCATGGCGCTGCTGCCGCACGAGGACACCGCCGCCTTTCCTCCGGGACTCGCCGAGGCTTGCGTCCAGCGGCTCAACCGCCAGCTCGTCTGGGCCGTTTCCGCCGCGCCCGGCGACACCGATCCGGCCGCCGCCCAATGGTGGTTCGCCGAACTGCAAAAAATTTCCGGACTCGAAAACCTCTCCGGCCCGGTTTCCTCCGCGGACCAATCCGCCTGGGCTGGTTTCCTTTTCCGCCACCGCGCTCAACTGCTCGACCGCGATGCCGCCGCCCGACTGCAAAACAGGCCCGCCGACTGGGCCCAATGGGTGCTCGCTCAAACCTATTCGCCTTTCGCCGGAGTTTCCGCCGCCGAACTGCAAAACGATCCGCTGCTCCTCGCCCGCACCCGCCAGCTCCAACTGCAGGCCCAGGCCGCGCCGCTTTCCCTCGCCGACAACTGGCTCTCCACCACCGACGCCGACGGACGGGTCTGGCGACTTGTTTACGGCGAACTCCACGCATCTTCCTTCGATGTCGCCGCGCTGCGCGAACCCGTCGAACAACTCGATTTCCTTCGCGCCGAATTTTCCCGCCGCTGGCCCAACGCCCAATTGCTCCAGCGCGGCGCGGCCTTTTACAGCGCCCACGCCGCCGCCCAGGCCGAATCCGACCTCACCCGGCTCGGCACCCTTTCCTCCCTCGGCGTCACCCTGCTCATCCTTCTTTTCTTCCGCTCCCTCCGCCCGATTTTCCTCACCCTGCTCTCCACCGGCGTCGGCACGCTCACCGGAGTCGTCGCCCAATTGCTGCTCTTCGATTCCGTTCACCTGGTCGCCCTCGTGCTCAGCACCAGCATCATCGGCGTCGCCGTCGATTACGCGCTCCACTACCTCACCGAGTGCATGATGCGCGAGCCGGACGAGACGCCGTTCACCAGCCTCCGCAAACTTTTCCCCGCGCTCAGTCTGGCGCTCATCACCAGTTCCCTCGCCTACCTCGCCCTGCTGCTCGCGCCGTTTCCGGGTTTTCACCAGCTCGCCGCCTACGCGGTCTTCGGCCTCACCGGGGCGTTTCTCACCGTCGTCCTCTGGTTTCCTTTCCTCGCCCGCAACCTGCCGCGCCGCACGCCGCACGGTCTCGCCCTCGCCCAAGGCTGGCTCCGGCTCTGGCAAAAACACCGCTGGCTCCGCTTTTCCCTTCCCGCCGTCATCGCCGTCGCAGGCACCATCGGTTTGCTTCGGCTGCAAATCGACGACGATGTCGCCCGCCTGCAGGGTTTTCCTCCGAGCTTCCGCCAGATCGAGGAAAAACTGGCCGCGCTGACCGGACAGAGCGCCGACATGAACTGGTTCGTGGTCCACGGCAATTCCTCCGAGGATGTTTTGCAAAAACTCGAAACCCTCGGACCGCGGTTGCGCGCCCTCCAGGAGGAAAAAACCATCGGCTCCTTCCGCCTGCTTTCCGACCAGTTGCCTTCACTCCGCCAACAACAGGAAACCCATCAGATAATTTCCTCCGCCATCCCGCAAATTTCCTCCGCGCTGCGCGAGGCGGAACTGCCCGTTTCCGCCGCGTCGGTGCCCGACTTTTCCCCGGTCACTGTCGCGGAATGGCAACGCAGTCCGGTCAGCCGGGGCTGGCGGTTACTGTGGTTCGACCTGCCTGACTCCTCTTCCGCCGCGCTGGTGCCGGTGGGCGGCGTGCGCGACCACGCGCCGCTCGCCGCGCTGGCCGAGGAAATTCCCGGCACGCTCTGGCTCAACCGGCGCGCCCAGCTCACCGATCTTTTCGCCCTGCACCGCCAGCACCTCGGCGAATTGCTCGGCGTCGCCGCCCTGGCCGTCACCGGCATTTTCCTCCTCCGCTTCGGCTGGCGGCGGGGACTGGTCAACACCATCCCGGTGCTGCTCGCCCTCGGCGTCGGCGTCGGCATGCTGGCCTTCACCGGACAACCGCTCAACCTCTTCGCCTTGCTCGCGCTGGTGCTGGTGCTGGGCATCGGCATCGACTACACGCTCTTCTTCGCCAACGACGCCTGCGCGCCGTCCACCGCCATGCTCTCCGTCTGCATCGACGCCGCCACCACCGCGCTTTCCTTTGGCATGCTCGCTCTCAGCGCCACTCCGGCCATCGCGGGCTTTGGCGTGGTGCTCACCGCCTTCCTCCTCGCGCCGCTCCCCCGGCCCGCGTTTTCCTCCGCGCCCTGAAACAATTTCCCTCTGCGTTTTTGCCATGATATTCCTCCAAGCCGTCGGCAGCATCAGCACTCTGGGTTCCTCCCAAAGGAAACTCCACGACAGCCTGCGCGCGGGAACCGTCCCCGGCTGGTCGGTTTTCCCCGATGTTTTGCCCGGGGGGAAATCCGCCCCGGTGGGCGCCGTCGCCGCGCCACTCCCCGAAATTCCTCCGGGATGGGAAAAACACCGCTCCCGCAATAACCAACTGCTCCTCGCCGCGCTGGCGCAAATCCAGCCCGCGTTGGACACGCTGCAAAACCGTGTTCCGCCGCACCGCGTCGGCGTCATTCTCGGCACCAGCACCTCCGGCATCGCCGAGGGGGAAACCGCCGTGGCCTACCACGCGCAACACGGACACGTCCCGCCGGGCTACCACTACCAGCAACAGGAACTGGGCGACCCGGCGATTTGCCTCTCCGCCTGGCTCGGTCTCTCCGGCCCGGCCTACACCATTTCCACCGCCTGCTCCTCCAGCGCCCGCGCCTTCATCAGCGCCCGGCGGCTCATCCATGCGGGTGTCATCGACGCGGCCATCGTCGGCGGAGCCGACTCCCTTTGCCGGATGACCCTGAACGGCTTTCACAGTCTCTCCGCCCTTTCCCTCACCGGCTGCCGGCCTTTCGCCGCCAACCGCGACGGCATCGTCATCGGCGAGGGGGCCGCGCTCTTCCTCCTCACCCGTGAACCGGCTCCGGTCGCCCTGCTCGGTTGCGGCGAATCCTCCGACGCCCACCACATGTCCGCGCCGCATCCCGACGGACGGGGCGCCGAATCCGCCCTGCGCCAGGCGCTCGCCGAAGCCCGGCTTTCCGCCGCCGACATCGGCTACCTCAATCTCCACGGCACGGCCACGCCGCAAAACGACGCGATGGAAAGCGCCGCCGTCCGTCGCGTTTTTCCCGACGGCGTTCCCTGCAGTTCCACCAAGCACCTCACCGGGCACACTCTCGGTGCCTGCGGAGCGGTCGAGGCCGCCATCTGCCACGCGTTGCTGACCGACGATTCCTTGCCGCTGCCCGCCCAGGATTTTTCCTCCGCGCCGCGCGACCCCAATTTTGCCGCGCTCCCGCTGGTCGAGGATCGCGAAACTTTCCTCGGCGCAAAAACCGTCCTCTCCAGCAATTTTGCTTTCGGCGGCAACAACGCCTGCCTGCTCTTCGGTCTCGTCTGAATTTCCTCCGCCATGCCTCCGCCGCCGTCCAGTTCTTCCGCCTTGTCCGCGCCGCTGCCCGCCGCCGATTTCCTCCCCCACCGTCCGCCTTTGCTCTGGGTGGATTCCCTGCTCGCCATCGACGACCACTCCTGCCGCTGCGCCGTCTCGCTCGGCGACCGCTTTCTGCCGTTTCTCGACAAACAGCACCGGCTGCCCGCGCATTTCCTCCTCGAAATCATCGCCCAGTCCATCGGCGTCTGGGCAGGCTGGCACGACCGCCAGCGCGGCATTCCGCCGCAATCCGGGATGCTTCTGAGCTGCCGCAATTTTTCCTCCGCCCAACCGCATTTCACCTTCGGCGACACCTTGGAAATTCAAGTGGAAAAACTCGTCCAAGATCAGGGCACCGGCAGTTTCGAAGGAAAAGTTTTTCTCGCAAAAACCGCCGTTGCCCAAGCCACGCTGACCACCTATCAAACCGCTTGGGAAAATCTCGAAAAACTCCTACAACGTCCAGCCCTCCCATGAGCCACACCGCTCCTTCCCGCACCTTCCTCGTCACCGGCGCCAGCAAGGGCATCGGCGCCGCCATCGCCCGCCGCCTGGCCGCCGCCGGTTTTTCCCTTGCGCTCCACTACCACCAGGACCGCGAGGGAGCGGCGCAAACGCTCGACGCCATTTCCTCCGCCGGAGGAAACGCCCGGCTGCTTTCCTTCGACTCCCGCAACCGCGCCCAATGCGCCGCAATCATCGAAGCCGATCTCGCCACCCACGGGCCTTATTACGGCGCGGTGCTCAACGCGGGTATTCTCCGCGACGCGGCTTTTCCCGCGCTTTCCGCCGAGGATTGGGATGACGTGCTCCGCACCAACCTCGACGGCTTTTACAATGTCCTCCATCCCTGCATCAGCGCCATGATCGCCGCCCGCCGGGGCGGACGCATCATCACCCTTTCCTCCGCCTCCGGCATCGCGGGCAACCGCGGCCAGGTCAACTACAGCGCCGCCAAGGCCGGAATCATCGGTGCCAGCAAGGCGCTGGCCGTCGAACTGGCCCGCCGGAAAATCACCGTCAACTGCGTCGCTCCCGGCCTCATCGACACCGGGATGCTCCGCATGGAACCCGCCGCCCTGCAAACCGCCATGAACCTCATCCCCGCCCAGCGTCTCGGCGCACCCGAGGAGGTCGCCGCCCTCGTCGCCTTCCTCGCCTCCGACGAGGCCGCCTACATCACCCGCCAGGTCATTTCCATCAACGGAGGGCTGCTGTGAGCCGCCGCGTCGCCATCACCGGCATGGGCGGCATCACCGCTTTCGGCAACGACTGGGCCGCCATCAAACCGCGCTTCCAGCAGGGGAAAAATGCCGTGGTCCGCATGGAAGAATGGGGCGAAATCGACGGGCTTAACACTCGGCTCGCCGCGCCGATTCCCGGCTTCGCGGTGCCGCCGCACTACACACGCGTCCAACTCCGCGCCATGGGCCGTGTCTCCCAAATGTCCACCGTCGCCACCGAAATCGCCCTGCAACGCGCAGGCTTGCTCGGCGACCCAATTCTCGCCGACGGGCGCACCGGCATCGCCTACGGTTCCTCCACCGGCAGCACCGCGCCCATCCGCGACTTCGGCGTGATGCTCAACGAAAAACACACCCACAACATCACCGCCACCACCTACGTCCGCATGATGCCCCACACCACCGCGGTCAACACCGGCCTGTTTTTCGGTGTGCGCGGACGGGTCATCCCGACTTCCAGTGCCTGCACCTCCGGCAGTCAGGCCATCGGCTACGCCTACGAAGCGATCAAACACGGCTACCAGACAGTGATGATCGCCGGAGGCGCGGAGGAATTATGCGTCTCCGAGGCCGTGGTCTTCGACACCGTTTACGCCACCAGCCAGCGCAACGACGCGCCGGAAAGTTCCCCCCGCCCGTTCGACAAAGCTCGCGACGGCCTCGTTATCGGCGAGGGCGCGGGCACGCTCATCCTCGAAGATTGGGAACACGCCCAAGCCCGCGGTGCAAAAATCCTCGGCGAAATCATTTCCTTCGCCACCAACTGCGACGCCACCCACATCACCCAGCCCAATCGCGAAACCATGCAGGCCTGCCTCGCCGCCGCTCTGCGCGACTCCGGTCTGCCGCCGGAGGAAATCGGCTTTGTCTCCGCCCACGGCACCGCCACCGATCGCGGTGACATCGCCGAAAGCCACGCCACCGCCGCCCTCTTCGGCGACAAGGTGCCCGTCGCCTCCCTCAAGAGCTACTTCGGCCACACCCTCGGCGCCTGCGGGGCCGTCGAGGCCTGGCTCACCCTGGAAATGCTCCACGACGGCTGGTTCGCCCCGACCATCAATCTGACAGAGCCCGATCCCCAGTGCGCCGCCCTCGACCATGTCACCGGCTCCGGCCGTCACCTCGACATCGAATATTTCATGACCAATAATTTTGCCTTCGGCGGCATCAACACTTCCCTCGTCATCCGACGTCATCGTTAACCCAAAAACCATACCTATGAAAAAACTCCTCCTCACCACTTGTGCCGTCGCCGCGCTTCTCCTCGCCGGTTGCCACTCCTCCGGGCCGGAGCACTATTACTCCGTTGAAACTACCTACAACACTTCAATCAAAGAGGATGCTTTGCAGGGCAAAATCATCCAAGCGGCCAAACATCGCGGATGGGAAATTGTCGAGGCCACGCCCGGAAAAATTCTGCTCAGCTACAAAAACCAAGATGCCCAAATCACCTACGGCAATGGCGTCATCGAAATCCGCCAGACTGCGGGCGACACCGATGTCTATGGCTGGCTCACCCGCCTCAAGACTTCCATCGAAAAATACCTGGCCAAGGAATAACTTCCGCCGCCGCCCAAGCCCCCGGTCTCCGGGGGCTTTTTTCTGCGCCTTTCCCCTCGCCCTGCGCCAGCCGTTTGCCTAGAGAATTTCCTCTGAAAAAATGATTTCCGCCGCCTCTTTCCTCCGCCTGCTTTTTCCCTTCGGCGCGCTGCTCATCCTCGCCGGCTGTTCCTCCCGCATCGAGCCAGTCGCCACCCTCGCTCCCGGCGTCTCGATTCCTTTGCCGCCGCCGCATTGCGAACAACCTTTCCAGCGCGACCAATTGCTCGCCGCCACAGTGGACGGTTTTACCCACCAGCTTCAAACCGCCCTCGATGTCGCCGACGGCCAAATCACCCTCGTCGGGCTTTCCCCGGTCGGCGCGCGTCTCTTCAAAGTTGTTTACTCCGCGGAGGAAATTTCCGCCGAGCAATTGATTCCCCTCGCCGATTTGCCGCCGCCCAACCAAGTGCTGGCCGACATCATGCTGGGCTACTGGCCGCTCCAAGCCTGGCAACCGCTCCTGCCCAAGGGCTGGTCTCTGCGCGACGACACGCCCGCCCTGCGCACGCTGCGCGACGCGGAGGAAAATGTGGTGGAGGAAATTTTCTACCTCCGGCAAAGCGGCCAGCGCGACCCGGTCCGCATCAAACACCACCGGTTTCATTACGAGATTTTCCTGCAAAATCTCGACGACGCCTGAGGCCGCGCGGAAAAAAACGCGGAGGAAACTTTCCGCCGCGCCGCTTCCGGCAATGCAGGCTCGCCCTCCGCCTTGCGCCGCGCAGCATCGCCCGCATGAGTTCCTTCGACGAGCAATGCATGCGTGAGGCCGTCCGCCTTTCCCTGGAAAACGTCGCCCAAGGCGGCGGGCCGTTCGGCGCGGTCATCGCCAAAGACGGGCAAATCGTCGCCACCGGCACCAACGGCGTCACCCGCGACAACGATCCCACCGCCCATGCCGAGATTACCGCCATCCGCGCCGCCGCGCAAAAACTCGGCACCTTCGATCTCTCCGGCTGCGTCATCTACACTTCCTGCGAGCCCTGCCCAATGTGCCTCGCCGCCATTTACTGGGCGCACCTCGGGGAAATTTTCTTCGGCAACAACCAGCACGACGCCCGCGCCGCCGGCTTCGACGACAATTTCCTTTACCAACAATTCGCCCTGCCCGCCGCGCAAAGGAAAATTCCCATGCGCCCGCTGCTCCGCCCGCTCGCCCAATCCGCCTTCGCCGCTTGGACCGCCGCGACCGACAAAACCTGCTACTGAGCCGGCCTCGCCCCTTTCGATCACCTCACTTTTTTTCCCGCACCCGCTGGCGAAACTGCCGCACAAACTCGTCCGGCGCCACCACTCGCACATCCTCCGGCAACCGCCGGATCAAATTCGCCACATCCGCCACCGAATGACTCCAGGCGTGCACCGCGATGTAGGAGTAGCCTGCGGAATCGTCCGGTGTGCGCGGCGCGGAGGAAAGCAAACGCAGCACCGAATCCGGGTCCGCGCCGGCAATGCCCTTCCACAGCATCGCCCGCGCCGAAATCACCGGTTTTCCCTCCGCCCACACGACCTTGCCCTTGCCTTTGTCATACGGCGCGTAATCGCAGTAAAGCAGCGCGTCGATCATCGGCTGGCGGAGGTATTCCCGCCACAAATCCGTCCGCTCCAGCGCGTCGAAATCCAGAATCTGCACCAGCCGCAAATCCGCCTGTTTCATCAACCGGTTCAACTCGCGGCAATGCTGCGCCAGCGCGCCGGAAGGAAATTCGCTGGGATAAAAATAGCCGTTGCCCGACGGCCCGGCGACAAACACATCCCGCCCGCATCCGCTTCCGGCCTCGCGGTAATACCATTCCATCACGCCCGGTGCCACCGCCGCCATGCTGGGCGCGATGCCCCAGCCCAGGGGAATTTCCTTCCGGCGCGGACTGCCAAACCAGCCTTCGCCGACCGGAAAATCATTCAGCATCCAGCTCAAGTTGTCGCCGTCCGTGAACACAAAGGTCACCAGATGCTCCCGCTTCCCGGAATTTCCTCCGCGCGGTGCCGCCTTTTGCCGCAGCGGCCCGGAGGCCGGCAGTGCGCTGGTCACCGCCAGATTCTGCACATGATCCGTCGGCACCATCGCCATGCCGCGTTTGGAATTGCGCCGGATAAAAACATCCTCGCCGCCCGCGCTGCCCCAGCCGAGCACCAGCGTGCCGAGGCCGTGCCGGTCCAGCACTTGCCGCGCCACCGGATCGTTGCCCGCGGGGAAAACCACCGCGCCGCCCAGCATCGCGTAATCGCGCAACTGGTACGCCATTTCCGCCCGCTGCTCGATCACCAGTCCCGGATGCGCGCCGCCCGCCGTTCTTTCCTTTTCCGTCAGGCTCTCCAGTGTCCGGCCCCGCGCGTCGCCAATCCTCTTCCAACCCGCCTCCCGCGCGGGTTCCTCCAAGGCGTCTTCCAGCGCAATCGCCCCCGCGCCCCGGGCCAGCACCTGCGCCACCGACTGCGACTCCGGCTCGTCTTTCCGGTAAAGCACATATTGCCCCGACGCAGTTTTGAAGTGACGCAGCACCGCCGCAAAGGAATCCAGCTTTTCCTCCGGGATTCCGCGCTGGCGCAGCAGGCCCAGCCACAGGTTCTCCCCGCTTTTCCCCCCTCCGCCACCCAGCCAGATGTTTTCCCCGCGCCGTCGCGCCAACTGGCCCTGCAAACTGGCCAGCGCCACCCGCTGCCCGGAGGAAAGCCCGTGGGGATTCACCAGGAAAATTTTCTCCGGCAATTGCCCGCGCGGCAGGGGCGGCAAAGCTTTTTCCTGCGCCTGCGCGGCGGAAATTCCCCCCGCGACCAAAGCCAGCCAAAGCAGAAGGCCACCGCTCAGCAGGCCGTTTCGTCGAAGGAAATTTTTCATGGGAACAAGTCGGGGTGGAAATGCGGATGCCGTCCGCGACAACGCCCGGGCGCCGCCGCTGCTCCGTTTTGCTTGGACTTTCCTCCGCGCCCCTTGGTTCCCGAAAAAAAGCCGCCAGGCGGCGCTGTGTCACACCACGTCGTTGCGCCACCCGGTGACCGTTTGCACCAGCGTCTCGACGTTTTCCAGCTTCGCATCGGGTGTGATGCCGTGCCCGAGGTTGAAAATGTGCCCGGGCGTTTTCCGCATGTCCTGCAACACCTGGCGGGCCTTGCCCCGCACATTTTCCGGCGTGGTGGTGAGCACTGCCGGGTCCAAATTCCCCTGCAAGGCCACATCCTTCCCCACCACGGCTTTCACCGCCGACAGGCGGCAGGTCCAGTCCAGACTGACCACCCGAGCGCCGGTCTCGGCGATTTCCCGCGCGCAGTGGTTCATGCCTTTCGCATAAACAATCACCGGAAAATTCTTGGGCAGCCCGGCAATCACCCGGCGGATCCACCGCAGCGAGAGCGCGTCATAATTTTGCTCCGTGCACAGGCCGCCCCAACTGTCAAAAATCTGCACCGCGTCCGCCCCGGCCGCGATCTGCATGTTGAGATAAGTCACCAGCGACTCGCTCAATTTTCCCATCAGCGCCTTGAACAGTTCCGGCTCCTCCGCCGCCAGCGCGCGAATGTTCACCCCCTCGCCCACGCTTCCGCCTTCCACCATGTAAGTGGCCAGCGTCCAGGGCGACCCGGCGAAACCCAGCAGCGCCGTTTTTTCCCCCAGCGCCGCGCGCACTAGGCGCAAGGCCTGCGCGACATAGTCCAGCCGTTCGGGCACCGCGTCCACCGCCAGCGCCGCGATTTGCGCCGCGCGGTTCAGCACAAAATCCATCGCAATGCCGCCGCCTTCGCGAAACGAATACCCCTGCCCCAGCGCCTCCGGCACCACCAGAATGTCGCTGAACACAATGGCCGCGTCCAAAGCAAAACGGCGCAGCGGCTGGAGGGACACCTCCGCCGCCAGTTCCGGCGTCCGCACCATGGTCAGAAAATCGTGCCGCTCCTTCAGTTCCCGGTACTCGGGCAGATAGCGGCCCGCCTGGCGCATGATCCAGATCGGCGGACGTTCCAAGGTTTCGCAACGGCAGGCAGCCAAAAATCGATCGCGGGAGGAAAGCATTTCTTGGCGCTGACTGGGTGGCAGGAAGCTTGAAGGGAGCAAGGCAAATCACTCCGCCGCCGCCTCGGGGAAAAACAACACCACTTCGCCGTCCTTCGCCCACCAGCGCGCCCCCGCCTGCCGGGCCGTCCTGTCAAACACCTCCAACAAAGAGGCTTCTCGGCGAAACAATTCCACCGGCCTTTTCCCCATTTTCCTCTGCGTCGCCTCATCCGCGAAACGCGCCCGGATCGGCGGGGTTCCCCCCACCTGCTGGTTGTGGGAAAAAACCGCCGCCAGCGTCGCCAGCGTCTGCTCACAGGAAACGCCTTCCGTGTTGAATCGGGATTTCTCCGCCGCCAGCCGTTGCAAGAGCGCGGGATCGCTGCGCGCCATTTCCAGCGCCTGGCATTGGTAATCCTCCGTCGGCGCGGTGTAAAACGCCCGGGCCGCCGCGATTTCCTCCGCGTCCGGCGCTGTGGATGTGGCGCAGCCCGCGCACAGGCCGGTCAGCAAAAACAACCCGAGGAATTTCGAAAAACGCATGCCAGCAACCAAGCCTTTTCCTCCGCGAAAACAATCCCCAATCGCCCGCGCCTCACTCCCGCAGCCAGCGCGCCAAATCCTCCTCCCGCCGGATTTCCTCCCCGCCACGGTATTCCTCCGCCAGCAGTTCCGCGCAGGCCGCCTCGGCAAAACGCCGGCAATGCAGCAGCACCTTCGCCTTTTGCCCCGGCCCGCGCACCAACCGCCCCAGCGCCTGGTTTACCTTGCGCAGCGCCGGGACGAGAAACACGCGGCGAAAACCGTCCTCCCGCCCGCCGCTTTTTTCCAGCAGCGTCCGGCGCGCGGCCTGCACAGCGTTTACCTCCGGCAACCCGGGACTCACCACCATCGCCCGCTCCACCTTTCCGCCGAGCAAATCAATTCCCTCCGCCAGCCCGCCGCCCAGCACCAGAAAAATCCCGTGCGCCGCCACCAGCGCCTCCGCGACAAATGCCTCCTGCTCCGCCGGAGTCGTCCCGGCCGGCTGCACCACCACCTGAAACCCGGGATCCAGCGCCGCCACATAAGTCCGCACCGCCTCCGCGTAGCGATACGAGGGGAAAAACACCACCACCGGCGGTTCCTCGCCCAGCGCCAGCACCGTTTCCGCCGTGGTGCGCAAATGCCGCTCCCGCGACTTCAACCGGGTGTCCACCCGTGTATCCACCGCCACGGTGTAAGCGTGCCGCCGCCATTCCGCCGCGCACTCCAAAAAGCCTGCGGCGGCTTCCTCCGCCAGCCCGCAGCTTTCCAAAAATTCCTCCGCCGGAGCCAGGGTGGCCGACATTAGCACCGCCCGCCCGAAACCCCGGATGCGCGCCCCAATTTCCTCCGCCGCCTCCAGGCACTCGCCCGCCAGCACGCCCGGCTCCGGCACCCGGAGCAAATAACGCTCCGCCGCCGCATCGTCCAGTGTTGCGAGAATTTCCTCCGGCAGCGCCAGCGTTTCCCACACATCCTCGTCCTCCGGCTCCAGTCCAAACAGCGGCTGTTCCGTCCACAGTCGCCCGATTTCCTCGCACAAATCCCGCGTCCAATACTCCTGCTCCAGTGTCAGCCGGTCCGCCCGTACCAGTCCTTCCAGATATTCCGTCCAGGCGGCCCACTGCCGCCGCCACTCCCGGGGCGCGCCCGCCCGTTCCAAGGCTTTTCCCGCCCGCGCCGCCGCGTTTTCCTCCGCCCGCCAGCTGCGCGCCTCCGCCGCCCGCGCGGGGAGATTGTGCGCCTCGTCCACGATCAGCAATGCCTCCCGGTCGTCCCAGCCGGGCAGGTTTTCCAGCACGCCCGCCTGCCGCGGGGAAAAAATGTAATTGTAATCACACAGCAAAAACTCCGTCAGCGGCAGCAGGGCCCGGGTGATTTCCCAGGGCGGCACGCCCGCCGCCGCGCCCAGCGCGCGCACCGCCGCCAAGTCCGTTTTTCCCTCCGCGAACAAACGCTCGGGATCAATGCCCGCCCGCCGCCAGTTGGCCCGCCAAATTTCCTCCGCCTCCGGCGTGTCCGCCACCCGGTGCTCTTCCTTCGCGTGCAGGGTCAGCACCCGCAGCGCGCCGGGATCGACCATCCGCTCCAGCTCCCGCCGCACCTGGATGCGCCCGGAGTTTTTCCCGGTCGCGTAAACAATCCGCGCCACCTCCCCATCGCGCAACCGGCGCAGGGCGTCCTCCAGGGCCAGCGCGGTTTTTCCAAAACCGGTCGGTGCCTCCAGCAAAACCACCGGTTCGTCCCGCCGCGCCAGTTCCTCCCGCGCGGCCAGCCACTCGGGGCGCATTTCCGCAAAGGGCATCTGAAATCGCAGGTGCTCCAGCCGCATCCGGCTCCGCCCGCGCGACTCGCCCCATTGCGCCAGCAGGCGCGCCGACGGGCCGATCCATTCCTCCGCGGGTTCCGTTGGCGACAGCAACTGGCGCATCCCGGTCGCGGGTTCCACCAGCAGCAATTCCCCCCGCACTTTTTTCCCGGCGTTTTCCGGACGCTGACGCAGGCCCAGACAATACAGTGCGAGCTGCACAAAAAAATGCCGCCGCTCCTCCCGCCAAAATTCCTCCGGGCGCGGCAGCGGTCCGCTGACCGTCTTCACTTCGCGCACCAGAATTTCCTCCGCGTTTTCCCGCAACTGGTCGATCCGTCCGTCCACCGCCAGCGTCCAACCGTCCTCCACCCAAAAGGTTTTCACCGCGACCTCGAAGCGCCAGCCCTCCGCCGGATTTTCCTCCGCCTGCAACGCGGCATGCCACTCCCGCCCCACCTCCGCCCGCCAGCGTCCGCACCGTCCGGCCACACGGCTGCCGCCAAACAGGGCAAACGCCCCGGCGGAAATTTCTATTCGTCGCTGTCCCGGCACCAAACGCATCGGCGCCACTCCTACGCCGGTTCCCTTCGCGGCGGCGAGAATGAAAAACAGGCTGGCTCCGGAACCCTTTCCGCGTTGTCCTGTTTGCCTTCTCGCAACCCTTTACCCAAAAAATCACATGAGCACAAAAGTTGGAATTATCGGCGCCGGAGGCATGGTGCGCTATCATGCGGCGGGATTCAGAAGCGCGGGCGCGGAAATCGTCGCCATCGCCGACGCAAACATTTCTGCCGCAGAGCGCACCGCCGGACGCGAGAACATTCCCCAGTTCTTCGGCAGCGTCGCCGAAATGCTGAAAAAAGTCCCCGAGCTGGACGCGGTCTCCGTCATCGTCCCCAACAAATTTCACGCTCCGCTGGCCCTCGAGGCGCTCAAGGCCAAGAAGCACGTTTTCTGCGAAAAGCCGCCGGCCATGAACGCAGCAGAAGCCAAGGCCATCGCCGACGCCGCCAAGCGCGCGAAGAAAACCCTGATGTTCAATTTCAACAACCGCGCCCGCCCCGAATCCTACGCGATGATGGACTACATCAAGCAGGGCGTGACCGGAAAAATCAATTCTGCCCAAGCCAAATGGATTCGCCGCACCGGCATCCCGGGCTTCGGCGGCTGGTTCACCACCAAGGCCCTCTCCGGCGGCGGCCCGCTCATCGACCTGCTCCACATGCTCGATCTGGCCATGTATTTCATGGGCTATCCCGAGCCGGAATGGGTGATGGCCCAAACTTTCAGCGACCACATCAAGGACAAGTCCTTCAAGGGCCCTTGGGGCATCCCCGACGTCGCCAAGGGCGTGACCGACGTGGAGAACGCCTGCCACGGCTTCATCCGCTTCAAGACCGGCCAGGTGCTCACGCTGCAAAACTCCTGGGCGGAAATGATCAAGCGCGAGGAGGTCTCCGTCACCTTCCAGGGCACCAAGGCCGGCGGTCTGGTCCGCCGTCTTTTCGGACGCGACGGGCTTGACGAAACCGCCATCGACACCTGCGAACTCTACACGCACGAAAACGGCCGCCCGGTGAACCGCGAGATCACTGTCACC
>CALNBE010000199.1 GCA_937874455.1 uncultured Opitutia bacterium
ATCCCGTGGACCAGATCCGCAAGGTGGCGCGCAAAGGCTTTGGAAAGGCGCATCCCGAGGCGGCGCAACTGCTGGCGCATTTCAGCCTGACGGAACGGCAGTTGTTGTCGCTGATGGACGCGCTGGAAAAAGGAGACAACCCAGCCGTTGCCGCGGATGAATGGGCGGAGAAAAACCGCCCGCTGATCAATTCCTGGCGGATGGAACCCTGAGCGCCGGGATGCTTTGCATCGGGGATTGCCTGAACGCAGGGTTTCGGGCAATCCACCGGGCATGTTTTTTTTGCGATACCTGATTCCTGTTCTGTCCGCGTTTGTTCTGATGTCGGGGCTGTCTGCCGCGGAGGGAAATGCTGTTGTGTCCGAAGTGGCCGCGCCGGTTCCGGCGATTGACGCGCGTCGGTTTTTGTTCGCGGCCACGCCACCGGAATTTTCCTCCGAGGCCTATGCAGATTCGGTGGAGCGCCTGTTGGGCGGGTTTGAGCAGCGGACCGGACAAATCTTGCGACCTGGGGAAAAGGGCAAGGTGGCGCTGAAGCTCTACACGAACTCTGGTCTGGGCATGGAGACGCCGAAGGATTTGACGCGCGCGGTGATCGCAGCGCTGACACGGCGGGGCTTTAAGCGGGAAAACATCCTGTTGGCGGATTTGCAGGAGCGGCGATTGCGGGAGACCGGCTATCTGCCGCGTCTGCCCCAGGAGGGAGAAAACTTTGAGGGCTGTCCGGTGCTGGCTTGGGATACTGGCCGGTATTTTCATGCCCGTTGGTATTACGAAAACCCGCTTCCCTCAAAGGACTGGATGGCGCAGACTGGAATCTTTGACACGACGGCGGCACTGCGGGACCGATTGAGCTACCTGCCGATGCCGTTGATCATGGATGTGGATTTTTGGATCAACTTGCCGGTGGCGATGGATAGCCCCGCGCTCGGTGTGTCGGGCGCGCTGGGCAACGCGACCATTTGGAACATCAGTAACCAGCGGCGCTTTCTCGACAGCCCGAGCAACGCGGAAAAGGCGGCGGTGGAGGTTGCCTCGATTCCCGAGCTGAAAAAGACTTTCCTGTTCAGCATCCTTTCCCTGCAGCGCTACCAGTATATCGGCGGACCGCGGTTTGATGCAAATTACTGCTTGTCGGAGCCGCAAATCTGGCTGAGCGCGAATCCGCTGATCATGGATTTCCTAATGCTGCAGCGGATGAACTCGGCGCGGGAGAAAAAGGGTTTTCCGTTGATCGATCCTGAACCGCCGATGTTCGTGTCTGGCAACGCGCCGCCTTTTTCGCTGGGCTCCTGCATCCTTTCGCAGATCACCATCATGAACGTGACTCCGTCGTCTGCGGCGGCTGGCGAACGGGCAAAGGAAAATTAGACGGCAGGATTTTCGCGGAGAAAAATCAGATGACCGCGCGCCTCGAATACCGGGTTTACCATCGCCGTTTTCGGCGTCCGCTGGTGACCGCGGCCGGGGTTTTTCAGGAGCGGTGCGGAATCGTGCTGCGCTGGGAGGATGCACAAACCGGATGTAGCGGGTTTGGCGAGATTGCTCCATGGCCGGGTTTTGGAGGGGAAAGTCTGGCGGCGGCGGAAAGTTTTCTGCGTGCGGTGCAAGATGGCGCGGCGAGCTGGGAGGAAATTCCCCCGACGCTGCCCTGCACCCGGGCGGCGCGGGCGATGACGGAGCGGTTTTTCGCGGAGGGAAAAACGGGACGGACGGTGCTGTGCAGCGCGGCGTTGCTGGCTGGCGGGACGCCGGAGGAAATGTTGCCGGCGCGGAGGGAACAGGGTTTTTCCACTTTCAAAGTAAAAATTGGCGCGGAGGAAATCGGACGGGAGCGGGCGCGGGTGGAGCGGTTGCTGGCATTGTTGCAGCCGGGGGAAACGCTGCGGTTGGACGCCAACGGCGGGCTGGCTTCGTTGGAGGAATGGCTGCCGGTGTTGCGTTGCGACGAAGTGGAGTTTTTGGAGCAGCCGTTTGCGCCGGAGGAGAGCCTCGCCGTCGTGCCGCTGCACGCGCCGGACGGGCCCGCCGGGGTCTCGGTCGCGGACGTCCCCGCCGTGCACGACGACTCCGCGACGACGCGCGCCGAGAACCACGCGAAGATCGCGGCGAAGCCGAGGAAGCCAGCGATCAGCACCCCGGAGCCTAGCGCCTCGGAGAGCGCAGCAAAGATTCCACCGAGCAAACCAACCAG
>CALNBE010000200.1 GCA_937874455.1 uncultured Opitutia bacterium
TTCCTACCATGACATACCTTTGCCCTTTTGCAAGATTTACATTAACACGCCCTAGAAGTAGTTGTAATTCAAGGGAGTCTTTAGAGAAGGTTTGCCATTAGCTAATTATTTTAAAATATTTTATTTCAAATGAAAAAAGAAACGCGCTTCTTGAACCTACAAAAATTCACGCCTCTTTGCTTTGGGTTGGCATTGGCTGCTGGCGCGTGGGGAGAATTGTCAGCAGCTGATGTTGCTGCTGGGAGCAACCTGACCGCTGCTTTAAATGGCGCTACTGCCCAAAATCATGAATTCAATCTTTTGGGTGATGTGAATTTGAGCAGTACTTTTTCCCAAAACGCAGCGGCTCGGGAAGTCATTATCATTGAAGGAAACGGTCACACTATTACGCGAACAGGGTCCGGTTATTATTTTGATGTCTCTAGGGCGGGAAGCACGCTGACGATCAACAATGCCACCATCACGGGCACTGCTACGTCAGGTGGATATGGGGCCATTAATGTTTCCGGTAGCAATGCGACCTTGAACTTGGATGGGGTTGTGTTTGATGGGAATACCGCCGCGACCGGGTATGGGATTCTCAGAATTAACACGACAGGGGTGAAAGTGACGGGGAATGTTCATTTTAAAAATAACGTCAGTGCCACCTCCGAAGTAAGCGCGGTGCATGTGGGCATCAGCGACTCCGTGACCTTTTTCGGGCAGGCTGATTTTAGCGGCAATAGCACCGGCTATTATGGAGGCGCGGTGGCGGTGCGCGAGGGGGCATCCATTCTGTTTAAGGAAGCGGTCACCTTTGACGGCAACTTTGCGACTGCTTATTTTGGCGGGGCAATAGATATGTACGGGGGCAACTCTTCCGCAGTTTTTGAGAAAGATGCTACCTTTACTAATAATTATGTTAAAAATACTTTTAATCATACTTATGGAGTTCGTGGTGGGGCGATAAACGTGGGGTATCTCTCTGGGACGAAGGCTTCGCAGTTGCAGCTCCAAGGGAAAAGCACTTTTGCGGACAACTACGTATGGGGCACGGGCACGACGGTGGGTGTTGGCGGGGCAATCTCCATCGCGGTGGCGGGAGGAGATCCTTTGGGACAGGGACAGGTGGGTTCAGGATTTGTTTACGGCGCGGATATCGCCCAAGGCATTTTCACGGATAACTATGCTTACAGTGAGAAGAGAGGCGGCTATGGCGGGGCGATTTTTGTCAAAAGTTACGACGGTACCTTCACGTTGGGCAGTGGCTCCAGTTTTACGGGGAACGCCGCGAAGACATTGGGCGGGGCGATTTACTTTGACCAGGGGACGCTGAATTTGAACGGCAATGTGGAGTTTTCCGGCAACAAGCAGGGTGCGAGTTTTGACACTAGCAGCGGGCGGCCTGTCTATGTCGAGGGAACAGGCTCAGCCAACGCGATTTACTTCGCGGTAAGCAGCAACACGGCGACGTTGAATCTGGCGAATCAGTCGGGCGAGGTGATTTCCTTTGCCGATCCGATCCAGTCGGCGACGGGGAAAACGGTGACGGTGAACAAGACTGGCGCGGGCAAGGTGGTTTTCACCGGACATGACTCGGACATTCTCGCGCAAACCACAGTGAGCAGCGGTATTTTTGAATTGGGCGCGGGCGTGAATTACGGGCGGCTGGGGACGTCGGCGACGAGCGCATTTAGTTTGAGTCGCGGGGCGACCTTGGTCGGGAATGCGGGTTCGGTGCTGACGGCAACCAGCATTTCGCTGGCGGGTCGAGTGGAGGTGACAGGCGGCGTGTTTACGTTGAAAAGTGACAATACGAGCGGCGTGCAGCTTGCGTCCAGTACGGTGTTGTCGCTGGTGATTAGTGATAAGGACAACTATGCCAGCCTCGATTTGAATGGGCAGAAACTGGATCTGAGCGGGGCGACGCTGGAAATTGTTGCCGACGGCTATGTGCCCTCGACCGACAATTCGGACTTCTTCACCATCATCACCAGTGTGGCGGGCTTGCCGAACGGGCAGTTTGCGCAAGGCGACAGCATTTTCATCAACGGCGCGGAGTTCGAGATCCTGTACAATAATGGCAGTGTTTCTTTGCAGCAGATCAGTTCGATTCCCGAGCCCTCGACTTACGCGCTGTTTGGCGGGGCGGGCTTGCTGGGCCTGCTCGTATTGCGGCGGCGGCAGGGTGCCTGAGGTATTTTACCCTTGGCGGGCGCGGCGTTTCGGGCGGCGGCGCATATCAAAAATGTGGGGAGGGAATTTTCCCTCCTCATTTTTTTTTGAGATTGGTGATGCGGCTAAGGCTGGGTGGCGGAGAGCTTTTCGACACCGGCGGCGGCGGCGAGACAGTCGAGCGCGGAGCTGTGGGCCTGAAAGTCGTAGGCGGTTTCCTTGTAGGGGAGGAACCAGGAAACCCCGTAGCGGCCGGTTTGGGGGTCTTTGTTTTTGCGGATGGCCGCGGCGTTTTTGAGGATGAACTGGCCGTAGGCCGGTTTGCGGGTGACAGTGTAGAGCGTGTAAAGGTGGCGCATGAAAATTCCTTTGAACTGGGCCAGATCCTGAGTGGAGTTCGGTTCGAGCCATTCGCGGAGCACGCCGGTTTTTTCGTCGGTCATTTTTTCCAGCGCGGCGTCGGCCAGTTTTTCCGCCAAGCGGAGGAATTTTTCGTCTTGGGTGAGTTGGTAAAATTCGACCGCACAGGCGAGGGTGACGCCCTGATTGTAGGTGAAGTAAACGCGGTGCATGGAGCCGTCGGGTTTGAGCGCGTCGGCGACCCGGAAGTCGGCTTCGATGAAGCCGGTTTGCTCATACCAGGCCCAGGTGGCCTCGGCCCACTGGCGGTAGGTTTTGCCTGCGACTTTGGCGTTGGGCCGGTGGGCGTGGAGCCGGAGTCCCAGGAGAATGAAGAGATTGTTTTCGATGGCGTGCTTGGTCAGGTGATCCTTTTTCCACCAAATTCCTCCGCCGAAGTCCTCGCTCCAACCCTTGGTCATGTCGGCGAAAATGATTTCCGCCATGCGCAGGTAGCGCGGATTGTTGGTCAGCTCGTAGGCCTCGACCCAGGCGAGCGCCCACCAGCCCTCGTCGTCGTAGAATTCGTTGAGAAAATTTCCCCGCTGGTTTTTTTCGAAGGCGGTTTTGATGTAGGGCAGATGCTCCTTGGAGCCAGTGACTTTGTCGAAGCGGATCAAGGCTGTGAGGGCATTGGCGCTTTGCCACCACCAGTTGGAGTTGCCCGCGGCGTTTTCCCAGTAGCCCTTGGCTGGGCGGTACCAAGTGTCCATGACCTTGACTCCCTGCCGGATTTCGGCGGTCAGCGATTCGGGTGCGGGGGCAGCGGTTTTTTGCGCGATGGCGAAGGGCGTGGCGAGGCTGCCGAACAGGGCGAGGCAAAGAAAAGTGAGAATGCGCATGAGAAAAACTTTGGAACGGACGGTGCGGTGAGATACCACAGGGCGAAGGAAAGTTCCTCGTTTTCTGGAAAAAGGAGGTGTGCGGTCGCGGTGTTTTCGCGGAGGAAAACTGGGCGGATGATTCGGGGATTGCGCCGGTGGCGGGGTGGATTTGAGTGCGCGGCATGGAAAAAAATTTGGCGAGCACGACGTTGACGGTGGCCTTGGGCGAGCGCGCCTATCCGATCCGGATCGGTGCTGGGCAGCGGGCGTCGGTGCTGCAGCGGTTGCGGGAGTGTGCAATGGAGCGGCGTCCGGTGCTGGTGGCGACTTGTCCGCCGGTGGCGGAATGTCTGGCGGATTTTTTGCGGGAGGCTGAGGCGGCGGGCGCGCGGATTTACCAGACTACCTGCGACGGCGAGCCGGCCAAGAGCGCGGCGGAATTGTCGCGCTTGTGGGAGGCGCTGGCGGCGGCGCGGGTGGACCGGACGGGAATGGTGGTTGCGCTGGGCGGCGGAGTGGTGGGCGATTTGGCGGGGTTTGCGGCGGCGAGTTTTCTCCGCGGCGTGGACTTTGTGCAGGTGCCGACGACGCTGCTGGCGATGGTGGACAGCTCGGTGGGCGGCAAGACGGGGATCAATCTGGCGGCGGGGAAAAATCTGGCCGGAGCGTTTTACCAGCCGCAGGCGGTTTTCGTGGACACGGACATGTTGGCGACATTGCCGCCTCGGGAATTTGCGGCGGGGATGGCGGAGGTGATCAAATACGGTTTGCTGGGCGACGCGGCGTTGTTTGCGCGGTTGGAGTGCGGAGGAAAATTTGACTGGCAGCATTCGGAGCTGACCGGAATCATTGAGCGCTGCTGCGCGATCAAGGCGGAGATTGTGAAGGCGGATGAACGGGAAACCGCACGGGAAGGCGGAAGGGCTTTGCTGAATCTCGGGCACACCTTTGGCCACGCCATCGAGAAGGTCGCTGGCTATGGGGTTTATCTGCACGGCGAGGCGGTGGCGATCGGCTTGGTGCTGGCGGCGCGGCTGTCGGCGGCCCTTGGTTTGTTACCGCCGGAGGCGGAGGAAAAAATTGTCGCGGTGCTGCGGACGAATGTCCTGCCGGTCGCGTTGCGGGAGCCGTTGTCGGCAGAGGCTTTGCTGGCGGCGATGCGCTTGGACAAGAAAGTGCGGCAGGGTGCGTTGCGTTTTGTGGTGCTGACGGCGATCGGCCAATCCGCAACGCGCGAAGTGGATGACGTGGATTTGTTGCGCCGCCTGTGGGTGGGTGTTGGCGCGGAGTGATTTTTTCGCGAAGGAAATTTGATAATGGAATGGCCCCTGCTAGATTGATGGCGTTGATAAATACTTATGAGAATTGCTCTTCTGTCAGGGACCAACCGTCCCGGTAGCAACACCCGCAAGGTGGTGAAGCATCTGGAGGCCGTGTATCGCGCCGCAGGCGTGGATGCGCCGGTGCTGGATTTGGTGGATTTGCCGCCGACGTTGTTTGCGCCGGAAGCCTATGCGGAGCATCCGGCGGCGTTCACGCCTTTTGCCGACACTTTTCTGCGGGCGGACGGCGTGCATGTCGTAGTGCCCGAATATAACGGTGGCGCGCCCGGCGTGCTGAAGTATTTCATCGACATGTTGAAATACCCCGAAAGTTTTGCGCGCAAACCGGTGGCGTTCACCGGGCTGTCGGCGGGGATCTGGGGCGCGTTCCGTCCGGTGGAGCATTTGGAATCACTGTTTATCAATCTGGGCTCCTATGTTTATCCAGAGCGAGTTTTCCTTCCGGGAATTGCCACGCATCTGGAGGAGGATGGCTCGTTGAGCAATCCGGTTTCGATCAAGCGGCTGCAGACTCAGGCATCGGGTTTCGTTGATTTTGCGGCGCGGTTGAAAAAACCGGTGGAGGCCTGAAATTTTTCCGAAAAATTTTCCGAAAAAAAGGAGGCGGCGGCGCCTCCTTTTTTTATTTCCCGAGCAACGGGGGCGTCGGGCAGTCGAGGGAGAAGGCGATGGCGCGGAGCAATTCGGCCTCCTCCGGCTTGAGCAGCCCGTCGGAGGAAACCGCGGCCTCGGCGGCGCGCAGCACAGCCTGTTTGGCGGATGGAGCGGCGTGTTCGAGTTGCGCCAGCGCCTCGTCGAGTCGGCGGAAATGGCATTCCTCCGCGCGGAGGAAACGGGGCGTGCTACCCGAGGGCGCGGCGGCGGCTCCGGCGGCGAAAATTTCCTCCGGCCCGATCCGGGCGGATTTTCCCGCATAGGCGAAAAAGGAAAGCACGACGTCGAGCGGCGCGGAGAGGTCGGCCTGATTACGGACGTGTCGTTGCCCCGGCTGCCGGAGCTGGTCCAGGTGGTGTTGGAGCATCCGCAACAGAGCGTATTCGTAAATGGAGACGCGCCCGTCGGCATCGACCAGTTGCCGGGCGACGGCGAGCAGTTTTTCCCGTTGCGCGGAGGAAAAACGGGCGAGAGTGCCGAGGGTGATTTGGAAGAGCGGCAGCCGTTGCAGCGGGGAAAGTGCGGCCAGTTGACGGTAGAGCCGGACGCCGTCTTGGGCGAAAACGCGGGCCAGTTCCGGGTCGGCATTGATGCAGTCCTGCTGTCGGAGGCGGACTTCGGGGTTTTCGTCGATCAGCAACGCGAGGACCAAAGGAAATGCTTGGGCGGGCTCGCGGGCCGCCTGATGCAGGGGCGGGGGAATTTCGTGCAGCAGCTCCTG
>CALNBE010000201.1 GCA_937874455.1 uncultured Opitutia bacterium
GGCCGACTCATCCGCGCCAAACTGGATTCCGCCGCTGGAAATTTTCCTCCGCTCACCGTCCCCGGCGAATTTCCCTCCGCCCGCCCCCTGGCCCAACTGCACATCGCCCCGTCCGTCGCCGACGATTGCGACGGCTGCGGCACCTGTGTGGACGAATGCCCGACCGGGGCGATTTCCTCCGCCGATCCGCACCAGACCGACGCGGCGCTTTGTCTGGCCTGCGGACGTTGCGTGCAGCTTTGCCCGCGCCAGGCCCGCGCGCTCGATCACGAAAAAATTCACGCCGCCGCCCAACGGCTCGCCACCCATTTCCTCTCCCCGCGCCCGGAGGAAATTTTCCTCTGACCGCCCTCCCCCTCTTTTCTTCTCATGAAAACCATTTCCTCCCTCGCCCAGGAACTGGGCATCGCGCCCGAACACCTTCACCTTTTCGGCAACGACAAGGCCAAGGTTTCTCTCGCCGCGCTCGCAGAAAAAAACTCCCCCGGACGTCTGATCCTCGTCTCCGCCATCACCCCGACGCCCGCAGGCGAAGGCAAAACCGTCACTTCCATCGGGCTTGCCCAAGGTTTGCGCCAGCTCGGCAAAAAAGCCGCCCTGGCACTGCGCCAACCGTCTATGGGCCCGGTCTTTGGCCGCAAGGGCGGCGCCACCGGCGGAGGAAAAAGCACGCTTCAGCCAGCGGAGGAAATCAACCTGCATTTCACCGGCGACTTCCACGCCATCACTTCCACCCATAATCTGCTGGCCGCCGTCATCGACAACCAACTGCACTTCCAGCAAACCCGCCTTTCCCCCGCGGGCGTGCTCTGGAAGCGCGTGCTCGACGTCAATGACCGCGCCCTGCGCCGGATCGAACTCGACACCGGCGGGCCCGATGTGCGCGCGGGGGGATTCGACATCACCGCCGCCTCCGAAATCATGGCCATTCTCTGCCTGGCCTCCTCCTACGAGGATTTGCGGGCGCGCCTCGACCGCATCGTGGTGGGCTTCACCGATGCGGGCGAGCCGGTCACCGCAAAGGAATTTCACATCACCGGCTCGCTGATGGCCCTGCTGCGGGACGCGCTCCTGCCCAACTTGGTGCAGTCCTGCGAGGGCGTCCCGGCCTTCATCCACGGCGGGCCGTTCGCCAACATCGCCCACGGCTGCAACTCCGTCCTCGCCACCCGGCTGGCGCTCGCCCATGCCGATTACGCCGTCACCGAGGCGGGTTTCGCCTTTGATCTGGGCGGAGAAAAATTCCTCGACATCAAATGCCGCCAGGCGGGACTCCATCCCGATGCCATCGTGCTGGTCGCCACCATCCGCGCGTTGAAAATGCACGGGGGCGCGGCCCTCGCCGACCTCGCCGCACCCGATCCGCTCGCCGTGGAACGCGGACTGGACAATCTGCGCCAGCACGTTGCCGCCGCCCGCAGTTTCCTCCGCCCCGTCACCGTCGCCATCAACCAGTTCCCCGCCGACACCGCGGAGGAAATCGCCGTGGTGCGCGATTTCTGCGCGGAGGAAAAAATCGGCTGCGCGCTTTCCCAAGTTTTCGCCGAGGGCGGACCGGGCGGCATTTCCCTTGCCGAGACCGTGCTGGCCTCGCTGCCGGAAACAACCCCGCCACTGGCTCCAGCCTATTCACTCGATGCGCCGGTGCCGGATAAACTCGCCGCCATCGCCGGGCGTTTTTACGGCGCGGCGGGCGTCGATCTCACTCCGCAGGCCGCGAAGCGGCTGCAAACCTTCGTGCAGGCGGGTTTCGGCAACCTGCCGGTCTGCATGGCCAAGACGCAAAATTCGCTTTCCGACGACCCGAAAAAACTGGGCCGTCCGCGCAACTTTCGCATCACCGTGCGCGACTTCGAAATCGCCGCCGGGGCGGGTTTCCTCGTCGCCCTGACCGGCCAGATGCTGCGCATGCCCGCGCTGCCGCGCCAGCCCGCCGCCACGCAAATCGATTTGGCCGACTCCGGCCACATCACCGGCATCATGGGCACCTGAGGCTGGTGCCAGCCGAAATCCCGCCCAAGGATAACCGTCGCCAGCCAGCGCGAAGGAAAATTTTGGCGTAGCATTCGTGTGCCAATTCAACAGGCGCGGCACCTTCCGCCAACCTCCGCTTCCGCTCCCGCTAAAAGTGCTCGATGTCCACCCCCGTCAGCGCCCCCTCCCTTAAATCCACGTCTTTGGACAGCACTTCCAGCGTGCGGTTGCTGATCTTGTTTGTGTCGTAGAGACGTATCAACTCACTGCGCTCGCTGCGGACAGCCTGCAGCCGGTAGGATTTTTCCACCGCCAGGGCCTTGATGGCAAAATCACGCACAGGCTGCGCTTCGGCCATCGTCTCAATTTTCAACTGGTATTCTCCGATGACTTTTCGGCACGAGCGCATGCGCAGCTCGCGGTCATCGCTTTCCTCCGAGGCAAGTTCCTGCAACTGTCCCTGCAAAACAGTCACTCCCGCCCTGGCCACAGTCACCCGGGCCATTTCCTCCTCGATTTCCGCATGGGTTTTCGGCGCGACTTCCAAGGTGCGCAGCAAGAGCGGCAATCCGACACTGGCCACAAACAGGGAGAGCAGAATGGTTCCCGTCGCCAAAAAAATCAGCAGATTGCGCGCCGGGAAATCACCACCCTCCGGCAGGACGATGGGCAGGGAGAGCACCGCGGCAAGCGTCACCGCGCCGCGCACGCCCGCCATGGTCGTCACCGTAATCAACCTAAAGTTGGGCGGCATCGTGCTTTTTTTCCTAAGCAAAAAGTCCACCAGCGCAAAAAACTGCAGCGAAAGCCAGACCCACAGAAAGCGCAGCGCGAAAACCGCCGCGGTGATCGCCACCACATAGCCCACAATCACCCACACCGAATCAGTCCCGGCCTCCAGCGCATCCTGCGGTGCCGTGCGCAAAATGTCCGGCAATTGGACTCCCAGCAGCAAGAAGACCCCGCCGTTGAAGGCCATTTCGATCATCCCCCAGATCGCCACGCTCTGAATCCGCGTTGCAAGCGAGCTGTTCCGGTTAAAAGTCGTCACATTCATCATCATCCCCGCGCTGACCGCGGCCAAAATTCCCGAGAACCCCAGATGCTCGGCGATCAAATAGGACCCGAAAGGCAACAGCAGGGACAGCACAATGTGGGCGCTCCCCATTTCCCCCTTCCATAAAACAAACCGGTGGCGCACCCAGCTCACCAGACCCGACAGCAGTGCCCCGACCAGCAGGCCTCCTGCGGCGATGAAGAGAAAGCTCACCAGCGCATCCTTCAGCACGAAAACGCCCGTCAAGGCCGCGCCCAAGGCAAACTTGAATGCCACCAGGCCCGAGGCATCATTGAGCAGCGATTCCCCCCGCAAAATGTTCATCAACCGCTCCGGCACGCGCATCCGTCCTGTCAGCGCTCCCAAGGCGACCGCATCCGTGGGAGAAAGCACCGCGGCCAAGGCAAAAGCCACCGGCAGCGAAATCACCGGCACCAGCCAGTTGATAAAATAACCCGCCCCCAGCACG
>CALNBE010000202.1 GCA_937874455.1 uncultured Opitutia bacterium
AATCAGAGTTTTTGGGGATTGGGGAAATCGAAAGGGATTTTGCAATGGTTCCTAAATGACTATCAACAAAACTTGGTTTAACAGATTAACCGTATGCTTCGCCACTCCTCGCTATTTCCCCGCTATTCCTTTTCCTGCCTCCCCTGCTGTGCGACGATTTCCTCGCGAATAGCCTTTACCAGTTGCCGAACCTCCGGGTCTTTCAACATTTCCTTTGCGACCACTTGAGCCAGTTCGTAACCCGCGCTGGTGTCGGTCGGGTAATGCACCCCGCCCATCACCCGCCCCCACTGGGTGCGCCTGGCCAGCGCATCAAATTCCTTGGCGTGCTCGGGAAAGGCCTCGGAGTAAACCACCGCCCACAGCGTCTGGGCAAAGGAATGCCCGCTGGGATAAGAATTGTCGCCGGGACGCCCGACCACGGGACGCAGCTCCGGGTCGCGCTGATAGGGCCGCTGCCGCTTCCAATGGCGCTTGGCGTCCTCCATGATTTTTCCCGCCGCCCGCTCAATCTCCCGCAAATTCCGGTGCGTCTTGGGACAGCTTTCCTTGTCGATCCATTGGCCAAAAACCGGCTGGGCAAAATCGCACGGCTCCAGCTTGCTCACGCGCTGCGCCTCCGCCACCTGCTCCGGGGTGCGGTATTCCTGCACCTTGCGCAACGTCAGCAGATCGGCCTGCCCCGCGGGGGAATCGTCCGCCGGGGGCGGAGGAATCACCTCCAGAAAATTAATCTTGGGCGTGGAAACGGCAAAAACCGCCCCGGCAGCCAGCAGGGCGGCACCAAGAACAAAACGATGAAGCGACAGGTGAATTTTCATGGGAAACAAGAGGAGGCGGACCAAAAATTGGGAAGGCCAAAGGGGAAACCCCGCCAGCAAGAACACGCGCGCCCGCAGAGCATCCCTCAACGTAACCTGCGAAAAACAAATTGGTTCCGCCCATAGAAAAGAAGCCGACCCCGCCTTCGCCGGCACCCATTCTATTTTCTGCCGCCGCCGCGGGCTCCCACGCATCGCATCTCCCTTATTGCGAAAAAATTTTTCCGGTTCATCAATGCCCACTTATGCAACTTCAAGGCCTTGGTTCCAAAGCTCTCCACGTCGGTCAGAAGCCCGATCCCACCACGGGCGCCTGCGCCGTGCCAATCTACCAAACCAGCAGCTTCGGCTTCCGCGACGCCGCCCATGCGGCCAATCTCTTCGCCATCAAGGAAGTCGGCAACATCTACACCCGCATCACCAACCCCACCACCGCCGTTTTCGAGGAAAGAATGGCCGCGCTCGAAGGCGGCAGCGCCGCCCTGGGGCTTTCCTCCGGGCAGGCCGCCATCACCAACGCCATCCTCAACATCGCCGGCGCGGGTGATCACATCGTCTCCGTCGCCCAGCTCTACGGCGGCACGTATAATCTTTTCCATTACACCTTCAAAAAACTCGGCATCGAGGTTTCCTTTGTCGACGCCCTCGACCCCGATTCCTTCCGCCGCGCCCTGCGTCCCAACACCAAGGCTTTTTACGGCGAGGGTCTGGGAAATCCCGCACTCAACATTTTCCCGGTCGAGGAAGTCGCGCAAATTGCCCGCGAAGCCGGCGTGCCGCTGATTCTCGACAACACCTGCCTCCCGCCAGTGCTCAGCCAGTCACTGAAATGGGGTGCCAACATCATCGTCCACTCCTCCACCAAATACATCGGCGGCCACGGCACCTCCATCGCCGGCATCGTGGTGGACGGCGGCAATTTCGACTGGCGGGCCAGTGACAAATTCCCCGGCCTGACCGAGCCCGACCCCAGCTACCACGGCATGGTGCACGCGGAGGCTTTTGCCAGTTTTCCCCCGGCGGGCGGTGCCAACGTGGCTTACGTGATGAAAATGCGCCTGCAATTGCTTCGCGACATCGGCAACTGCATCTCGCCCTTCAATTCCTTTCTCATGCTGCAAGGCTTGGAAACACTGCACCTCCGCATGCCGCGCATTTGCGAAAACGCCATGCAAACCGCCGAATTCCTCGCCGCGCACGACCGGGTGGCCTGGGTCAATTATCCCGGCCTGAAATCCAGCCCCCACCACGCCACTGCCAAGAAATACCTGACCGGCGGCTTCGGCGGGTTGCTCGGCTTCGGGGTCAAGGGCGGCTACGAGGCCGGGAAAAAATTCATCGAGTCGCTGAAAATGTTCTCCCATGTCGCCAACATCGGCGATTCCCGCTCCTTGGCGATTCACCCGGCCAGCACCACCCACAGCCAGCTCTCCCCCGAGGAGCAAACCGCCACCGGCACCTCGCCCGACTTCATCCGGCTTTCCCTCGGCACCGAGGACTTCATCGACATTCAGGCCGATCTGGAACAGGCGCTCGCCGCGCTGTAAAATTTTCTCCGGCATGGGAAATTCCGACACCATCGCCGCCCTGGCCACCGCGCCCGCGGAAAGCGCCCTGGCAGTCCTTCGGCTCAGCGGTCCGCTTTGCGCGGAAATCGCCAGGATGGCCTTCCGCCGTGCTCGTCCGCCAGAAAGCCGCCGGGTCTCCGTGGGGATTTTTTACGATGTGCGCGGCCAAAGCATCGACCAGTGCGTGTATGTGTTGTTCAACGACAATGCCTCCTACACCGGCGAGCCGGTGCTGGAGATCACCTGCCACGGCAACCCGCTTATCGCCAAACGCATTCTCCGCGACTGCTTGGAGCGCGGCTGCCGCAGCGCCGAGCCGGGAGAATTCACCCGCCGCGCCTTTCTCAATGGACGAATCGACCTGACCCAGGCCGAGGCCGTGGCCGACACCATTCGCGCCCGCTCCGACTTCGCCCTCGCCGTTGCGCAGCGCCAACTCGCGGGGGAACTCGGACGCCAAATCGAGGCCTGGACCAACCGGCTGCTCCAGACGCTGGCCGGGCTGGAGGCCTACATCGACTTCCCCGAGGAGGATTTGCCCGCCGAGGACGAGGACGGCCCGCGCGCCGCCCTCAAGGCCCTCGCCACCGAGTTTTCCCTCGCCGCCCAGTCCGCCCGCTACGCTTCCGTGCTGCACGACGGCGTGCGCACCGTGATCCTCGGCGCCCCCAACGCCGGAAAATCCTCCCTGCTCAACGCCCTGCTGGGCGAGGAACGCGCGCTGGTGAGCGACGAGCCGGGCACCACCCGCGACTTTATCCGCGAGCGGTTCTCCGTCGGACGCCATTGTGTCCATATTGTGGACACCGCCGGGCTGCGCGAGGCCGCCTCGGAAATCGAGCGCCAAGGCATCGCCCGAACTCACGACCAAGCTGCCGGCGCGGATTTTTGCCTGCTGGTCGTCGATACCGCCACTGCTCCGCCCACCCTTCCGGAAAGCTTGCTGCCACTGTTGACCGCGGAGCGCGCCCTGCTGGTGCTGAACAAGGCGGACCTGCCGGCGCATCCCGCCACCGCCAATTTTCTCCCCCATCTGCCCCGCATCGCGCTTTCCGCCCGCACCGGCAAGGGCATTCCCGAATTTAAAGCCCGCTTGGAGGAAATCCTGCAGGCGGACGGCATTACCCCGCGCGAAGACGCGCTGGTCATTAACGAGCGCCACGCCGCCGCCTTGCGCACCGCCGCCGCCCACTTGGGAAAAGCTGCCGCCGCACTGGGCGAAGGAATTCCCACCGAGCTGGCCGCCAGTGATGTGCGTCTCGCTGTCACAGCCCTGGGCGACATTGTCGGCCGCATCGATAACGAGCAAATGCTCGACCGGCTCTTCGCCTCCTTTTGTATCGGAAAATAAATTTCCCTTGCCCCCGGCAAACTGATCGTCATCCCTGCTTTCCATGCGTTTCCTTGCGGAACGCTCTCCAACACGACCCGCTCCGCTGTTGCTTTCCGCACAAGAGCGGGTTTTCTTTTGCGCCAATGGTGACCGACTACAACAAGCCCTTTCTCTCCATTGCTGAACAAATCGCGCTACTGGAAAGCCGGGGCATGTACGTCGAGGACTACGCTGAGATCGAATATTATTTTCGCAACGAGGGCTACTACCGGATGAGTTCTTATTGGTACCCTTTTCGCATGTTGGATAAAACCGGCCAGCGCGACGATCTCTTTGTCAAGGGCGCATCGTTCACGCATGTCATCCAGCTCTACGAATTCGACAAGTGGCTACGCTCCATAGTCTTATCTGGACTTCGCGGCATAGAAATTTCCGTCCGGGTCGCGGTCGCCCACGAGTTGGGCGCCAAGGATATTTTCGCCCACGAAAATCCCAGCCTGCTCAATCCCCGCTTTGCTCAGCCCGCCAACGACCGAAGACAGAAGGGCAAATACCAGATATGGCTGGAAAAATACCGGCACCTGTTGCTGCGCAAAGGACAGGAGGATTTTATCCAAACTTTTATCGACAAATACGGCACCAAGATTCCCATTTGGCTCGCTATTGAAATCTGGGATTTCGGAATGCTGACCCGTTTCTATGACGGAATGAAATACCAGGACCAGCAGGCTGTTTCCAAGCAATACGGCGTTCACGATCCCAAGATTTTTAGCAGCTGGCTTAACGCATTCAATTACGTGCGCAATATTTGCGCGCATCACAGTCGCCTGTGGAACCGCGCCCTGATCCGTCAGCCCCGCATTCCCGACAAGGGCGTCATTCCCCTGTTGGATCATCTGACCCGGCAGCGAAACATGGCATCCCGCACCTATACCATTCTTGCCATGTGCAGTTACGTGCTGCAACAAATGCAGTTCCGCGGCCTCTGGCTGGAGCCGCTCCGCTTCCTCGCAGAAAAATTCCCCAGCTGTCCCAGCCTTTCTCTGGAAATGATGGGCTTCCCGGAAAATTGGAAAACTCTCGAACTCTGGCAGGACAAATGAGCATTCCCAAGGAAATCCGAATTAATCCTAACCGCCCCTACGATGTCATCGTTTGCGGAGCCGGACATGCCGGCGTGGAGGCCGCGCTCGCCGCTGCCCGCCGGGGGGCTGATGTGCTGCTGCTTACCGGCAATATCGACACCCTCGCCCAGATGAGCTGCAATCCCGCCATCGGCGGACAGGCCAAGGGGCATATAGTGCGGGAAATCGATGCCCTGGGCGGAGAAATGGGCGTTTGCGCCGACACCACTGGCATCCAGTTCCGGGTGCTTAATGCCTCGAAAGGGCCAGCCGTACAGGCCCCACGGGTGCAGTGCGACAAAAAAGCCTACCAATTCCGCATGAAGCATACGGTGGAGTTGCACCCAAATGTAACCCTTTTCCAAGCATTGGTCACCGGGCTGATCTTCAAAAATGGCCGAGTCGTCGCCGCGCACACCAGCTTGGATGTGGATTTTTACGGAAAGACCGTGGTGGTCACCACGGGAACATTTCTTCGCGGACTGATGCATATCGGAAGCAACAAGACCGAAGGCGGACGCTTGGGCGATTTTTCCGCCAAGACCCTTTCTGCCAGCTTCCTGGAAGCCGGCATCCAACTGGAAAGACTGAAAACCGGCACCCCACCCCGGATCCTCGGCAGCAGCATCGATTTTTCCCGATGCACCGAGCAACAGGGCGATACCCCGCCTGTGCTATTTGGGTTCTACGACACCCGTGATCCAGAGGACTTGTTCCACGTGGAACACCCACCCGGCCAGCAAAAACTCGGCTGGCAGCCGGGCACCAATCAAGTTTCCTGCTGGATGACGGATGCCGGAACGGAAACTGGCCGCATTATCGCCGACAATCTGCACCGCTCCCCGCTGTACAGTGGCGAGATTGTCGGCACCGGACCGCGCTACTGCCCGTCCATTGAAGACAAATTCGTCAAATTCGCCGACAAATCATCTCACCGCCTTTTTCTGGAACCGGAAGGCCGCAACACGGACGAGTGGTACATCAACGGATTTTCCTCCTCCCTGCCCTTCGACGTCCAACTCGCCATGCTCAGGAGCGTTCCCGGATTGGAGCACGCCGTGATGCTGCGCCCAGCCTACGCCGTGGAGTACGACTTTGCCCCGCCAACCCAGCTTTTCCCTTCGCTCGAATCCAAGTTGGTGGAGAATCTTTTTTTTGCCGGACAAATCAACGGCACCTCTGGCTACGAAGAAGCTGCTGCCCAAGGACTTGTCGCCGGAAACAACGCCGCGGCCAAGATTCGCAATCTCCCGCCATTGATAATCGGCCGACACGAGGGCTACATCGGCGTGTTAATTGACGACCTTGTTACCAAAGGCACCCAAGAGCCCTATCGCATGTTCACCAGCCGGGCGGAATATCGGCTGCTGCTCAATCATGGCAGCGCCGAACTGCGCCTGCTCCCTCATGCCCGCGAGCAGCAGCTAATTTCCTCCTCCCGCATCCAGCGCATCGAGGCCAAGGCGGCTACCATCGCCCACTGGTGCGAATGGCTGGAAAAAATTCGCATCCCAGGCGGCATCGCAGCCGATGTGCTTCGCAAAGACCCCGCCACCCTGCCCGCCCAACTCCCCGAAGGATTCCTCGCCCTTGCGTCCGCAAGCCGAGATGAAATCCTTTATCGCGTCCGTTACCGGGGTTATCTGGAGCGGGATTTGCGAGCCATCGAAAAACAAGAGGATTCCGAAGGCATCCGGATTTCCGAGGCATTTGATTTCTCCAAGGTGCAGGGATTACGAATCGAAGCCCGCCAAAAACTGCAAAAAATTCATCCCCAAACGCTCGCCCAAGCGAGCCGGATCAGCGGCGTCAGCCCGGCCGATATCTCGGTTCTGCAAATTGCCCTGCGCGCCCATTCCGCTTCTTAGGGACGGCGCCCCTTGTTCCACGTGGAACAGTTGATTTCTTCCGCATCCGGTTAAACCTTTGTGGCGCCTCGGTGACGAACAAGTGTCACGTCTCCTATCTGTATTGTTTTAAAGCACTTGATCTATTCGCAATTCCTCCGGGCGAGCCCGAAGGAATTCTCCTTCAGGCTCGCAAGCCCACGGCCATTGCCTATGCTCCATTCCCGTCATGGCTGATCCTCTTCAGAAAAAAATCCTCTTGGTGGACGACGAGTCTGATGTGACGGACTTGCTGGACTACAAGCTGCGACAGGCTGGTTACGCTGTGCGCACCCTCAATGATTCCCTGCGCGCCTTGAGTATGGCCCGGGATTTCCGCCCGGACCTTATAGTTCTCGATGTCATGATGCCCGAGCTCACCGGCTTGCAATTGCTCCGTATGTTACGTTCCGATTCCTTGCTGCGCGACCTCCCGGTCATCCTGCTTACCGCACGGATCGAAACTGAGGACCGGGTTCGGGGACTGGAAATCGGGGCCGACGACTACGTGCCAAAGCCCTTCGACACTCGGGAATTGCTTCTGCGCATTCAGGCACTGCTCAAACGCACTCCACACTCCGCCGCTGGCAATCCCGCAAAATTCGCCGCTGGCTCCATCGTCTTGGATATTGATCGCCACGAGGTTCAGGTCGCGGGAAAGCCCATCGACTTGACCGCCACCGAGTTCAATTTGCTCCGCCTGCTCCTAGAGCGCAAAGGCCGGGTCCAAACCCGCGACCGGCTGCTGGCTGATGTCTGGAATTACTCGGCAGATCTCGAAACCCGCACTGTGGATACTCACATCCGCCGATTGCGGGAAAAATTGGGGGCTGCCGCCGATGAAATCGAAACCATTCGAGGCGTCGGTTACAAAATTGGGGGCTGATCCTCATGGCTGCACCAAAAAAAGGGCAGGGGAGCATCTGGCGTCTTTTCCGCCGACGGGGGAAAAAATCCCCCTGTTCCCGAGACCTGCTGACGGCCATGCTTGCCGGCATCAACGACCCGGCCTTCATTTTGGACGAAGGAGACCGTATTTGTTTAATGAATACAGCGGGGAAAAGATTGCTGGGAAATTCTCCGGACGACCGTTCGTTGCCCGCCCTGCTGGGCAGCGCGGAATTAATCTCCCGGCTGGCCCGTTGGCGAGACAGGGAAGGGGAGGAGGGAGCGGCCCCTGTGGAAATTCACCTGAATCGTGCTCCCGCTTCCGACGTCTGGTTGGAAGGATCCGCCGCCCGCCTTCCTGATTTACCGGACATTTCCTCCGGGCTGCTGCTGGTAGTGCTTCGCGACATCTCCCAGTTGCGGCGGCTGGAAACGCTGCGCCAAGATTTTGTTGCCAATGTTTCCCATGATCTCCGCACCCCGGTCACTATTTTAAAGGGTTACGCAGAAAGCTTATACGAGGATTTCGATACGCTGAATGATATTGATAAAAAAAATTTTATAGAAAGGCTCTATCGCAACACTGTCCGGATGAGCCGTCTTTTAGAGGATATGTTGCAGCTGGCGGTGTTGGAGCAGGGGAGCCCCGTTATTTATCCCCAGCCAGGGCAGTTGCACAACCTGATCCGGGAAGCTGTTGACATTTTGCAGGACCGTTTTTCCTCCGCCCAAGTCGATGTCACCCTTGCCCTGGAGGCCGACGACCGCCAAGTTGCCGTCGATCCACAAAAAATGTTGCGGGTGCTGGTCAATTTGCTGGAAAACGCCCTCCGTCATGCTGTCGGCCTGACTTGTATCCAGATTAAAACAGTAAATGGGGCGAACGGCGGCGTCTGCTTTTCCGTTACAGATGACGGATCCGGAATGGCCCCTGCCGATCGGGAGCGGATGTTTGAGCGTTTCTTCCGGGCCGACAAAAGCCGCACTGGGGAAAAGAGCCTCGGCTTGGGTCTGAGCATTGTGAAGCACATTATCCGTTTGCATCACGGCACCATCTCCGCCGAAGCCAACCGCCCGCGCGGCCTGATTATCCGCATTGAAATTCCCGGACAAGCGGGTGAGAAGAAGGAATCCCCCTCCGTGGCGGATGCTCCTCACTGAGCACGCCGAGGTATTTTGCTTTGCTCTTCCGGGGTTCTTGCTTTGCGTTGCCACCAGCATCATGGCGACCTCCTCCTTCATCACCATTGCCGTCGACGGCGGCGCAGCTTCAGGAAAATCCTCCACCAGCCGGGCTCTTTCAACCCGTTTTAACTTGATGCATGTGGATACTGGCGCGCACTACCGCACAATTTCCCTTGCCCTCACCGAAGCGGGGCTGACTCCGGAAGACACTGCGCGGGTGCAACAAATTCTGCCGGGGCTTCCGCTTGGCAGCGTGGTGGAGGGTAGAACCGCCCGACTGGCCATTCACGGCAAGGCTCCGGCAGACGAATCCCTTCGCACCCCTGAGATCAACGCCGTGGTGGCGCAGTTCGCCGCCATTCCCGCAGTGCGGCATTATCTTTTCGACTATCAGCGAGCCCAAGTTGCACTCGCTCGCGAAAAAAACTTTTCCGGCCTGATCATGGAAGGGCGCGACATTGGTTCGGTGATTCTTCCCGACGCTGACTTGCGCCTGTTTCTGGAGGCCGATCCGGCAGCCCGGGCTAAGAGAAGAGCGGCAGAGGGTAGGGCGGACGCAGTCGCCCAGCGTGACCGAATCGATGCCTCCCGAACCACCGCCCCTTTAACCTGTCCCAACGGGGCGACGCGCATCGACAGCACTCACTTGTCCTTGGAACAGGTGGTGGAAAAAATCGCCGTGTTGATAACGGCGTTGTTAAATTCCTGAAATTTTCTTTGCTGGCTGGTCCATGCCTCTCGCTTCCGATAATCCTGTCTACATTGGCGTTTATCACACCGCCCGCTGGTTTTCAAATTTGCTTGGCCGGGTGGATGTCAGCGGACTGCAAAACGTCCCATCCGGCGGTTGCATCATCGCTTGCAACCACCAGAGTTTTCTTGACCCGCCATTAGTGGGCAGTGCGCTGCAGAAGGAGACTTTTTTCTTCGCCCGAAAGACCCTTTTCAACAATCCAATTCTTGGATACATTCTTCGGACCTGCAACACCATTCCCGTGGACCGGGACGGAGGCTCTGACGTAGCGGCGTTTAAAAAGGTTTTTTCGGTTCTAAAAAATGGCCACAGTCTGCTGATGTTTCCCGAAGGAACCCGGAGTAAGGACGGGCGTTTGCAGGAGGCTCAGGCCGGCATCGGTTTAATCGCCTGCAAAACTCGGGTACCGGTGGTGCCGGTGCGGGTATTTGGCGCGGCATCACTTTTGCCCCGCGGACATTTTCTGCCGCATCCGGGAGCACGCATCAGCGTGCGTTTTTCTCCCGCGCTTTCCGTGGAGGAATTTGATCCGGGTACCGGGCATCCCGAGCGTTTTCTGGAGGCTTCGCGCCGTATCATGCGGGTGATCGCCGCCACAAGGGAAGCTCCGGATTTTGTCGCCTGATTTCTTTGGAAATTTCCTTTACTCTAGGAAACAAAAAACTCCGGGAGACCCCGGAGTTTTTTGATCGGCCAGAATCCTCAGCCTCTCAGCTTAACCGCTGTGGCATTACCACGCAGAGGAAATCCTCCTTGTTTTTGAAGACGCCGGGGGACATGTCATCCTTGAATTCAAAGTGCACTGTGTCATCGGAGAGCGCCCGCAAGGGATCGCTGAGGTATTGCGGATTGAAGGCGATTTTCACCTCGGGGCCGTCGTATTTCACCGCAACTTTTTCATGTGCCTCCCCAAACTCTGTGCTGGAGGCGGAAATTTCGATTTCGTTGTTTCCCACGGTCAGTTTCACGGAACTACTTTTGTCGCTGGTCATGATGGCGGCGCGGCCGACACATTCGAGCAGCAATTCTCGCTCAATGTCCACGCGGTGCACGGTTTCCTTCGGGATGACCTGTCGGTAATTCGGGTAGTTGCCCTCAACCACTTTGGAAACCAGCCGGATATTGTCGACGAGGCCGGTGTCATTTTTGGTGATTTGGGTGACAAAGGAGACCTGCCGATCATTAAAGGTGATGGCGACCTCACCGGCATCGCCCAGCAAGCGCTGTAATTCTGCGACAGTCTTCGCAGGGAGAATCAAGCTGCCTCCTTCATCCTCGCCAATTGTCATTGTCTTTTCCGCTGTTGCCAAGCGGCGACCGTCAGTGGCCACCAAGCTTAATTTTCCTTCGCCAAAATTAAAGAAAACCCCGTTGAGAATATAACGGTTTTCGTCTGTTGACTGAGCGTAAGCGACTTTTTTCAGGAGCCCCGACAAATCCTTCTGGGCAAGGGAGAAATTGTGCTGATCCGCAAAAGTGGGCAGCGGGGGAAACTGATCGGCGGCCAAGCCCATGATTTGAAAAACAGATCCGCCGGAGGTAATTTTCACCCGATTTTGTCCGCTCAATTCCACCGTGGTGTCGTTGCTCGGCAACGCGCGCACAATGGTGGCAAGCTTCTTCACCGGAAGAGTGATCGTGCCGTTGGTGCTCACTTCCGCCTTGATGCGGGCCCGTATGCCCAGATCGAGGTTGGTGGTGGTCAAAGAAACCGTGTCCCCTTCCGCCTCAATGAGGACATTGCTCAAAATCGGCATCGAGGCACGGGTGCCCACGACGTTAATCACTTGGGAGAGTCCGGTAACGAAATGGTCGCGGTTGATCTTGAACTTCATGATGCTGGGAACTTGAGGTAAGGTTTTTGGATAAGCAAACTTTTTGAAAAGAGAGGAAGGGGGAAAAGTGAATTTTGCCGGGAGGAAGACAAAGCTATTAAGAAGTAATCTATTTAAAAAAGAGAGTAATCCATCTTAGGTGTTGGGAACAGTGCGAACAGCTTTTCATCCGTCTATGTTTCAAAGAACTTGGGAGAAAATTCTTCTGTGAAAAACCGGAGGGGAAGCGAGGCCGTTTGCTGTGGACAAGGTTATTGGCGGAAGGATCGCCCGGCTGTTCACAGGCTATTCAGAATTCCTCGTCCAAGTTATTCTCATCCAAGTGGGGAGAACCATCGGCATTTTTCTTCGGGAAATATTTTTTGCGAGCGGTGTAAAGCAGGCCGTTGAGAATGAAGGCGAGGAAAAGGCCGGGTATCACGTAGTTGAAATACGAAATGCTCAGTAACAGCAGAATGATCACGAGGATGAACACCTGGGCTTTCAATCGCGTGTTCCAATTGATGTGCTTGAAGCTTGGATACCGAATGTTGCTGACCATCAGATAGGAAATCAACAGCACCAGTGGAAGCAACAGGGTGGTGAGATTGCGCAGATTGTGCTCGCTGAGATTGGCATGAGTGAGAAGCAAAACCAGTGAGGCAATCATGCCGGCGGCGGTGGGCGAGGGGAGGCCGACGAATTCTCCGCTGGGTTTTTTGTTTTCGTTACCGGGAACCAGGGGATTCGTAAGCACATTGAAACGGGCCAGCCGAATACCGACGCAAAGCAAATAGATGAACGCAAAGACCCAGCCAAAATTTCTTCCGGTCTCGCCGATCCAACCAAGGTTGGCTTCCGGGTTGGGATTAAGGATGAGAAAAAAAACCATCAAGGCTGGAGCCACCCCAAAGGAAACCGTGTCTGCAATGCTGTCGAATTCCGCGCCAAACAATGATTCCCGCTTGAAAGTTCGGGCAATCCGCCCGTCAAACAAGTCGCAAATACACGCTCCAAGAATGAAATAAACCGCTCTTTGGTAAAGCCCGTTGGCCAGTGCTGGATCCGAATATTTGGCCAAAATGCAGGAATGAATGGAAAGAAAACCGCACAACATGTTCCCGGCCGTGAAGAGGTTTGGGAAAAGATAAATCCGGCTGGCCTCCTCTGGATTGTGGTACTTGGGGCCATTCGGAGGGGTTGATTGGGAAAGGGGATCGTTCATTCTCATTAAGGGGAAAACCGCGCACGGTTATTTTTTCAAGCTGTCGAGGTACCTCCAAAAGGATTGGTCCTGCTCAATTTGCTGTTCTTCTGTGAAGGGCAGTTTCGTCCGAAAAACAAAATCCGCCAGGCTGTGCTTGTGCAGCACGTAGTGGCAAAACAGCACAGTGTCTTTTTCTTGAATTTCAAAATACAGCCGGAAATCCTCCACCCGCAGCCGGTAAAAAGTTTTTCCTTCGCGATGAATAACCCCGATCGCTGAACGGTCGGTGCCCAGTCGCTCCGGCGTGATGCCGCTCAACTCATCGATGAGTTTCATTTGGTCAAACGTGCCGAGTTTGTTGATCTCGGACATGCTCTGGTCACTGAAGGTCAATTGGTACATCGCAGTGTGGCGGTTGATAAGGAAAAACAGGACAACTGATTGCGCCGGACAGGCAACAGCTAAAAACCCGCTCACATGGAGCGGGTCGGCTGAAGAGAGGCGAAGGAAAAATCAGGCTTTGCCACCGAACGACACAAAGTCGTCCAAATCGAGCAAATCGAACCAAGTACCGATGTCGGGCCGCGTTGGAGCAATTTCCCCCTGCCATTTGTCGTAAAACGCCCGGCTTTCCCGGTCGGTCGGAATGCGACTTTCCTGGTAGGCGACCCAAGTCGCGATTTCATACGGCGCGCGCTTGAACCGAGCGTTTTGCTCAATCCAAGCCAGCAACTCACCGTCGCCTTTTCCCTTGGCCACTTCGGCTTTAAACGCCTCAGGATCGATTCCGACAAAAGAGATAAAGTGTTGGTCGAGCGGGCAGTTGTAGTGGAATTCTCCGCCGGTTCCGGCGAGAATGGCGCGGCATTTGTCGATCATGCGAGGCAGGATCACGTAGCCGCCCAAACGGGCGCGGGCACTGCGAGGAGGACGTTGGGTCAGGTCAGTTGGAGATGTTGTTGCCATGGTAAAGAATGCATTGAATGCGGATTCCACCTTACGCAATTTTCCTTTGCCGCCAAGCGGGGAAAACAGGGAATAGAGAATTGGGAGTAGCCAAAGGAAAATTTTCTTTGCGGGAACCGACGCGAGGAACGCGTTGAAAATGTTGCCAACGCAGCGCGGGTGTTCATCAAGCAGGGCATGGCGAAAAAATCCTCTCCCGCCCAGGCAACCTGGGGCGGCCGTTTCTCCGAAGGTCCGGCGGAGTTGATGCTCCGGTTCAGCGAGTCGGTGTCGTTTGACCGGCGGCTAGCGCCGTTCGACGTGCAGGGCAGCAAAGCGCAGGCGGCGATGCTGGCGAAGGGGGGGATTATCTCCTCGAAGGAACGCGACGCGATCCACAGGGGGCTTGATGCGATCTTGAAGGAAATCGCTGCCGGAAAATTTGTCTGGGACACCGCGCTGGAAGATGTCCACATGAACATCGAGCAGGCGCTGAAAAAACGTGTCCCGGCGGCGGCAAAACTGCACACCGCGCGCAGCCGGAACGACCAAGTGGCGACGGACATGCGGTTGTTTTTCAAGGACGCGGCAGCGCGGGTGCGGGTCGCGCTCAAGGATTTGCTGGTGGTGCTGGTGGCGGCGGCGGAGGAATTTCAACAGGTTTACATCCCCGGCTACACCCACCTGCAGCGGGCCCAACCGGTGAGCATGGCGCATCATTTGCTGGCCTACGTGGAAATGTTTGGCCGCGACCAGGAGCGCTTCGCGGCGTTTGCCGAGCGCGCCAACTGGTGCCCGCTCGGCTCCGGTGCCATCGCCGGAACCACGCTGCCAATCGACCGGGAGTTTTCGGCGAAATACCTTGGCTTTGTCGATGCCAAGGGTCGCCCGCAAGTGACGCCGAACAGCATGGACGCGGTGGCGGATCGCGACCTGTTTATCGAGTTTGCCTCGGCTTGCGCGCTCTGCGGCATCCATTTCTCCCGCGTCGCCGAGGACCTGATTTTGTGGAGCAGCACGGAGTTCGGTTTCGCGGTGATGCCCGACAGTTTCACCACCGGCTCCAGCCTGATGCCGCAGAAGAAAAATCCCGACTCGCTGGAAATTTTGCGCGGCAAGGCGGCGCGCCTGCAGGGAAACCTGACCACCCTGCTGACACTGACCAAGGGCCTGCCGCTCACCTACAATCGCGACTTGCAGGATGACAAGCCGCCGGTGTTCGACTCGCTCGACACCGTGGTGATCA